>DATLIT010000235.1:0-5246 GCA_035539295.1 Terrimicrobiaceae bacterium
GCGTATGGTGGTGTTGGCGGCGGGTTTGATGGTGGTCGAAATGACGGTATTTGCCTTTGCTCCGCTTGGTCATTCGAAGCTCCTCTTTATCGCCTTTCTTCTGAATCGACTGCTCAGTGGGGCGGCCGAAGCGAGCGCAAGCGGGGCTGACGAGGCACTGGCCTACGATTCGCTCGCTTCAGAAGGCCGGGCCGACGAGTGGCCGGAAGTGTTGGAACGCGTAATGCGCTGGCAGGCAGTGGCGTTCTTTCTCACCATGATCATCGGCGCGGCCGCGTACGACGAACGATTTGTCCAATCGATTTTGTTTGCGTGCGGGATCCACTGGAAGGTGGCGCCAGAACTGGCGATGCGGTTTCCCATTTATCTTACACTTGGCAACGCGGTGCTCGCTCTCTGGGCGGCGCTCAATCTGCGAGAGCCGCGAGATCCGCGCGTGTTGCCTGCCTCAAACCGAACAACATGGCGGATGACTTTTGAGACGGGTCGGTGGATCACTCATGCCCCGTTGGCCTTCGGCGTCATTCTTGCTGGAATGTGCTTTGACAGTGTGGTGCGGCTCTTTTTGACGGTGGCAAGCAACTACTTCCGCTTTATCGCGGTACCTGAAGCGGCCTTCGGAGTAATTGGTTCCGGCTTCGCAGTGATCGGCTTCCTAACTCCGGCACTCGCCCGCAGGCTAGTCGGACGCTGGAATATTTCGCGGAACCTGGCGCTTGTCGCGGCGCTCACGCTGGCAGGTTTGCTGGGAGTCAGTCGCATCTGGCCGATCTGGGGCTTGCTTTGGCTGATTCCACTCGCGATGGCGATGTCTCTCACGCAGTTCTACGTGTCGTATTATCTTAACAGGGCCGTCACAGATGCGCGGCAAAGAGCGACCGTTCTCAGTTTTCGCGGATTGGCATTCAATCTGGCTTATGGTGGTGCAGGCCTCCTCTTTGCCGGATTGACTCGTTTGCTAGGCAAATACAACGCCCCCGATGAGGTCTTCACCAAGGCACTCGGATGGTTGCCGTGGTACTTTATAGTCACGGCTGCAGGCCTTGCCATTTGTTGGAAGCGCCTCAAATTGTTCTAAACCGGCTAGCGACGCGTCCCGGAATGATCAGTCGACTTGCTGTTGCTTAACGTTGAAATGGCTGATCCAGCCGCATTTTAAACAGAGAGCGTGGCAGGCTTCGGAGTCCTTCCTCACGATTGACCAGCCGAGTTCTCCACATTGGCCGCGTCCGCACCGTGGGCGAGTCTTCTTGGAAATACTCTTCTCAACGGCGCACTTCACCACCGCTCCCGCCAGGACGGAGAAAACAACTCCAAGAATGAAAATCAACGTCATGTGAGCCGATGCCCGCTGCCCTAAAAACGTTCGCTCGAATACAGGCCAACGGACTTGTTTTGAAGGTCGCACGAATACCGGAGTGCTTCCAGCGTGAAGTCGAATTTCACTCGATAAAAGTTCACCGCAAGAAGTTTCGTGAGACGGCAGCCGTGATTTCGTAAAATAAGCAAGCAAGTAAAAACCTGTGTAAGATCTGCGTCTGTAGCAATTTCAAAATTCCACACGTTGTCCCAATTCGACGGTTCGGTTGACCGGGAGCTTGAAAAACTCGGCGGGACGTTGGGCGACCCGGCTCATGGCAGAGTAGAGAGATTTGTGCCAGCGGGCCATCCCTGGTTTGTTGGTGCAAACGAGGATTTCGCGCCCCAGGAAAAAGCTCGTCTTTTGCTCCTCGATGATGAAATTCTTTAGGGCGCAGCATTCGATCACTTCGCTGAGGCTCGGCGTTTCCATAAAGCCGAAGTGGGCGACGACTCGGTAAAATCCATGGGAGAGATCGGTAATTTCTACCCGGCAGAGCTTCGAGACATAGTGGATGCGGTCGGTTCGAATCGTCAGCACCACATTGCGTTCGTGAAGCACTTTGTTGTGTTTCAGGTTGTGCAGGAGCGATCCTGGAGTTCCGCGGGGCTGGCCCGCGAGAAACACGGCCGTCCCTGGGACGCGGACAGGGTTAACTGAGTGTCGCCGGTCCGAAGCGGTAGAGGCGACGAATTCTCTCAAGGAAAGGGTTTCCGGAAAGCTCTTACTAAGCAAGTGCCTGCCCTTCTTCCAGGTAGTCATCATCAGGAAGACAATTCCGCCGATCGCCAAAGGCATCCAGCCACCCTCCTTGATTTTGGTGCTATTCGCCGCGAGGAACGCGAGTTCGATACCGAGGAACGGCACACACAGCGCAGTTAGCGCGCAGAGCGCTCCACTTCCAAACCCGTCGAACGGCGAAGTACAGCAGGACGGTTGTTGCGATCATTGTTAAGGTGACCGCGATGCCGTAAGCGCTGGCGAGCGCATCGCTACTGCGAATTATGAGGACGAGCGCGATGCAGCCGACTGCCAGCAGAGCATTGATCTGCGGGATGTAAATTTGCCCATGCTCCTCGTGCGAGGTATGCCGGATGTTGATAAAGGGCGTATAACCCATTTGGACCGACTGCATTGTCAGGGAAAATGCTCCCGAAATCAGCGCCTGCGATGCGATCACCGCCGCGACGGTCGCCAGCGCAATCAAAGGCCAGAGCAGCCACTCGGGTACCATGTGAAAGAATGGATTCTCTCGCGTGGTTGGATCGCGTAGCGCAAGCGCCCCCTGTCCGAGGTAGTTGAGAATCAGCGCCGGAAAAACCACCAAATACCAAGCCAGGGCGATCGGTTTTCGTCCGAAGTGGCCCAGATCCGCGTAGAGGGCTTCTGCCCCTGTGGTCACCAGAAAGACGCCGCCCAGGATGACGAGCGTGTCCCAGCCATGGATGGCCAGGAACCGGATAGCGTAAAAGGGATCAATGGCGGCGAGGACTTCCGGAGAGGACACCACCTCTCGAACGCCCGTGATTGCAAGTACCAGGAACCACACCAACATGATTGGACCGAAAAGCTTTGCCACCGATTCGGTTCCCTTTCGCTGGAGACTAAAGAGGCCAACCAGGATCAGAATGGTTAGAGGTACTGTAAAGTGCTCCAGCCAGGGTGCGGCAACAATCAGCCCTTCAGTTGCGGAAAGGACCGAAATTGCAGGTGTAATTACGCCATCTCCATAAAGAAGCGCCGCGCCAGCAACGCCGATTACGATCATCACGGCGGCCAATTTCGGCTTGGCGGCTTCGCTGATGCTCTCGGGAAAGGCCAGCGAAAGTAGAGCAAAAATGCCTCCTTCCCCATGATTGTCAGCGCGCGTTACAAAAGTCAGATACTTGACCGTTCCGAGGAGGATCAGGGTCCAAATGATTAGTGAGAGAATGCCAAGGATGCCTTCACTATGTTGGCTGACTCCAAAAGAGAGGCATTCGCGAAACGCGTAAAGAACGGAAGTTCCAATGTCACCATAGACGACGCCGAGCGCTCCTAGCGCGCTGCGGAGCGAGGCACGGTTGGTTCCCGTCATGGAGAGGAGTAGAAGAGCAGCAACTCCTCCATTTGAAAAGCCGGCTTCGCCAGTTCCTCATGTCCAATCAGGATTAAGGGGGTTCTTTGCTTTTCTCCCAGGCACTCCCACAAACCGTGCTATGATCAAAAAGGGGATGGCAGCTGACAGCCAGGCGTAAGGAAAATCTCGCAATCGCGACGAATGCAAAGGTCGACACTACGATTCGAGTAACCGGCAAAACTCTTAATATTCACATAAGGAGCATCTTAGATCACATGACGCAGCAAAAGGTCGTGCCGAGGCACTTGAAATCCGCACCTGGTCGGTATTTTCAGACGTAGAGCTAATTGGCCAGCGCAACATGAAACCATGAATACCTCTGAACAGAAGTCCCTCGAGTCCGCCTCTAATGACCAAGCTTCACCGCCGGTCAATGAGGCTGCCGTCGAGACTACAAACATTTCCACTTCAACCTGGTTCGCGCTGCGAAACCCAGTATTTTGCCGACTTTGGGTGGCAACGCTTCTCTCGGGGACTTTCGTCTCGTCTCAGGATGTCACGGCGACATGGCTGATGCACGATCTGGGTGCGTCACCCTACTGGCTCTCTCTGATGGCGACGGCGGCGTCGGCACCGTTCTTTCTGTTTACTCTGCCGGCTGGTGCGGTCGCAGACATTGTCAACCGGCGCACGGTGATTGTCAGCGCGGTGCTTTGGCAAGCCGGTTGGTCGGTCATCCTCGCATTTGGGGCTTTTACAAACCTTATCAATTCAAGCGCGGTGCTGGCTTGCATTTTCGCCCTCGGCATCGGCCTTGCCTTTGGAGCTCCGGTGTGGGGGGCGGTCGTTCCAGATATCGTCAACAAGGACGAATTGCCCTCGGCAATTACCCTCGGTGGAGTGCAGTTGAATCTCTCGGGAATTGTCGGCCCGGCGCTCGGTGGATTTCTTCTTCCCGTGCTTGGTGCACCGATAGTCATCTCCTTCAATGCTGTCGCTTTCGTAGTCGTCGCTTTCGTTATCATGCAGTGGAAGCCACGCAAGGCACAAGCGACCGGGTTGCGCGAGAACTTCACGGAATCGTTCATCAGTTCGCTGCGTTACGCCCGGAATTCCCAGCGCATGAAAGTGATCCTTTTTCGGAACGTCTTGTTCTCGGCAGTGATCTCTGCCATCCCAGCGCTGCTGCCCATCATCGCGCTGCGAGCCTGTGCCTGTTCCGCTTCTCAGCTTGGACTCATTTTCGCTAGCGTGGGGGTGGGATCGCTGGCGGGGGCGATGTTCGTCTTGCCTTTCCTTCGGAAACGCTTTTCTACGAACGCGATCACCTCGATTTCGGTCGCCATGTTGCTCGTTGTCTATCTGGCAATGGCGATTACCCGAGAGGTCGCTCCGCTGATGGTATCGACGGCGCTTGCGGGTGTTGCCTGGTCTCTGGCTGGCTCGGAGCTTTGGGTGGCCGGGCAGCGGGTGATGCCCAGCTGGGTTCGCGGCAGGATGAATGCATTCCTGATCATGCTGGGGCAAGGCGGGATGGCGCTTGGGGCGATTCTTTGGGCCACGGGTGTCGCGAATGTCGGTCTTGACCTAACCTTTGTTGGCGCGGCCGTGATCGCGGTGGTTGTTTTCGCTCTCGGCCTCCGTTTTTCGATCAACTTCGCCGTCGAGGCCCATGTCGAGGAGGCGCCGCTCGATTACGCGCACGAGCTGGAGATTCTTCCCAAACACGAGGAGGGTCCGATTACCATCACGATCGACTATTTTATTGCGAACAATGATCGCGAGCAGTTTCGCGTCTTGACACGAGAAGTGCAGGCCGCTCTTCGC
>DATLIT010000236.1:0-2603 GCA_035539295.1 Terrimicrobiaceae bacterium
ACTATTACTATTATGATAACGTATACTACCGCAGACACCCCGCCGGCGGCTATGAGGTCAGCGCGCGTCCTTGGTGAGCTTGGACTCATTGGGCGGATCATAGTTCGAAATCCGCGGAGCATGGCTCAAGAGCGACTCGGCATTTGCCCCAGGCGGCAACCAACCTCTCTTCGCAAGCCGCCTGACATTATGGCGATAGCGCTCGAGCGCCGCATCGGGGTTTTTCCAAGGGTTAAGGCGGGTAGGAGATTGCGGCAGGCCTGCGAGAAAAATAGCTTCCGAAAGGGAAAGTTCGCGTGCCGGTTTACCAAAATAAGCCCTCGCTGCGGCTGCAGCGCCGATGCGTTGATTACCGTAATCTAATCGGTTCAGATACGCCTCGAGAACTTGCGACTTGTCCCATTTCCTTTCCAGCCGCAGGGCCGCAAAAGCTTCGCGAATCTTTTCAGGAAACGTCCTCGCCGGATTTTGTGAGGACATTTTGATGAGCTGCTGGGTGATCGTCGAGGCACCTGAGACAACGCGTCCTCGTTGAAGATTGCGGAGAAGCGCCCCGGCGGTCGCGAGAAGGTCGACGCCTGGATGGCTCCAGAACCCCATATCTTCGATTCCAGCAGTAGCCAGCGGAAGCCACTCTCCCATTTCCCGCAAGCGTTCGGGGTAGCTCTCGCGCGCGAAGGGAGTGGCGACGACCGCAAGCAAGCGTCCACGGAAATCCACGATCACCGGCGTGCCAGGCGCGGGCCGGTCCAGCGCGTCAGGGAGCGGTGTGCGGCCGATACGATAGGCGAGGCCCACACCGACGAGAGCGCCGGCGAGCAGCATGGAGACAAGCACGCGAGATGCTGCTGAAAGCCGGCTCGAGGAGGGCTGCTTAGTTGGATGTCGATCTCGACTCATTGTGCAGCGACGTGGCATCTGCTCGAGGCCGAACGGCCGAAAAACCGGCTATCGTACATGGGAGAGATCTGTGTGGTTGGCCAGACGAAGGTTCCTTCGGCGGTCGCACGTGCGAGCACGCTGTAGTTGCGCGTGCCGGCAGGCAGTTCGTCAAAATAGAGGTTCGTCTGCTGGTCACGCATTTCGCTGTGTGAGAGATCTGCGCTTTCACCCTCCGCTTCCGCCGGGAGGCCATAAAATTTGCCGAAAAGGTTGAGATCCGGATTCACAACCTCGAGGCCGGCGGGAAGTGAATCTTCGACCACGATGTAGCTCTGTGGCTTTTCCGACGAGATCCGGTAAGAAATAAGAATCTGATCGCCGAGCTGGTAGGGCGCTCGGTCGCTGCCGTCGCGCGATAGATTCGTCAAGTTCTTGGTCACTCGGTCGATACTCAGCCCATGGGTTACTGGCACGATCTGTTTCTCCGGGATGCGGTATTCGGCTGTCAGCACGAAACTGCCGCCGGGCTGGAGGCCCGCGACGGCGAAGTCCGCCAACCTGGCAAGGTCTTGCTTGCTCCAGCTTCCGGCCGTTCCATTGGCAGAAAGCGTCTCAGGTGGTGGATTAGCCGCAAGCTGTCCGGACGGAGTTGCCCTCATCATCGCGTTGAAGGTCACCAGAAGCCAAAGGTTCTCCTGGGTCGAGAGGCTGGCCGAGGATTCCGCCAGCTTGAAGAGGCGTTCACGGATCGCCTCGCCACTCTTCTCCGGCTCGACCAGAAGTCGCGCCCATCCGCAGAGCGCCTCGGTACGCATTCCGGAAGCGAACGTTTCCGGGTTGAAGTCGATGGTGCTGAAGTCGGTGGGAAACTCGCTGACGAGCACCCGCTGCTTCTCCTGCTCAAGCCCGAGATCGTGCATGGCAATCGCCAGCATCGCTTTCCCTTCCCCGCTTAGTTTGTCGCGCTGGAGAAAAAGCTCGGTCGCGGCAGAAGCAGCCATGTCAGAAGTCTCGCCGCCTCCCTGCGACAGCGCGAATATGGCAAACGCTCGCAAGCTTGGCGAAAGCGCCATTCGGGCCGAAACCATTTTCTCCAGTGCTCCGGCGAGTTCAGTGGAGAGCCGCTCAGGAACATCGAAGCCCGCTCGCTCCGCTTGATTGACGCACCAGGCTGTCTGAATTGTGACAAAATCGTTGGGCTCAGTTCCGCGCGCCCAATAGGGCAGGCGACCATCCGGAAGGAGCCCTGTCTCGAACTCGCGCAGTGTTTCGCGGATGACGTGTTCGTACGAGGCTCGTCGGGCCTGCACCTCGGGGAGGTACTCCAGAAGGCCACCGAACAATGTATAACCAAGCAGGCGGGAGGATTTCTGTTCGAAGCAGCCATGGGGATAGTCGAGCAGAAATGGCAATCCCATTAGCTTGTTCAGCCAGGGCGTCGTCGAGACTGCCAAATGGAAAGTGCCGCGTGCCTGGCTCCAGGTAGGAGACATCACTTCGCGGGCAGACAAGGTCGATCCCGTGAGCAAGCCAGAAACCGACTCCTTCTGTGGAATCGCAGCGTCTGCGACAGGAAGTGTGACTTCGACAGCATCCATCAGTTTCGCGGCAGACCTCGCTTCGAACTTCACCTTCGCCCACCCGGTGGAGATCGCCCGCGCCCGAAAGCGAACGATGGCCGGCGTGTCGCGCGCGGCGGATACTTCTTGCTGAGCGGCTCC
>DATLIT010000237.1:0-9311 GCA_035539295.1 Terrimicrobiaceae bacterium
TTGCGACAGCTCTTGTCGAATCGATCGCATCTTTCAGGCCGGTTACTGGCGACCGCCCGGGGTCGCTTGGAAGCTGCAAAGTTCTGCTTTAGCACCAGGTGAAGCGGTCCAATTTGCCGGGCAAGAGGCGACGCGTCCTCACAGTGCGAACGACCTGCTCCACCAGCCTGTGTATTGATCCTGCGACCAGACGGCACTTTCGCCGCTTATGAGAGTGACGATCGTAATGCCCTCAGCCCATCTGCATGGCGGAGCAGAGGAGGCTTTAATCCATCTTCTGCGCTATCGAGATGCGGCAAGGTTTACGTCCGTTCTCGTGATCCTTCTGGAAAAAGGTGAACTGCGAAAAGTTTTTCAGGATACAGGCGTTCAGGTGGAAGTTGTCGATGCTGGGCGCCTTCGCGAGCCTTGGAAGATCGCCTCGGCGATTTTCAGGATTGGACGCCTATTGAAAGAACATCGCGCGGAGCTGGTTCTCGGATGGATGACCAAGGCCCACATTTATGGGGGAACCGCCGCAAGGTTGGCGAAAATTCCTGCGATCTATTTTCAGATGGGACTGCCTGACAACAGCGCCGTCGACCGCCTCTCCCGAAAGATACCTGCGGCCGGGGCGCTGGCCTGCTCTAACTTTGCCGCCACATTACAACAGTCATTTGTCCGCCATCGCGTCATTGGAGTTCCTTTAGCGGCCGATTTCACACGGTTCTCGGAGGCTGCGAAACAGGCGCCGGCGGATACCCGGCGCAAGCTTGAATTGGACGTCGATCGACCTATTGTCGGAATAGTCGGACGCCTGCAACACTGGAAGGGCATGCATGTCTACGTGGAAGCGATGGCCCGTGTATTCCAAGAAGTTCCTCATTGTCAGGGGATAATCGTAGGCGGGCAATTCAAGTTTGAGCCGGAGTACGAACCTTGGCTGCGCGAGCGCATCAAGCAACTCGGCCTCGAGGAAAAGATCCGGATGGTTGGAATGCAGCGCAACGTTCCCGAATGGATGCAAGCCATGGACGTCTTCGTGCATGCGTCCGAGCGCGAACCATTTGGCATTGTTGTCATCGAAGCCATGTCGCTCGGCAAACCTGTTGTCGCCACGGAACCTGGCGGCCCGAAGGAAATCATTACCGATGACTCCGACGGGCAATTGGTAACTTGGAACAAACCCGATGAGCTGGCCAAGGCGATCCTGAAATATCTCCAGCACCCCGACTGGGCGCGGTCCGTCGCAGAGCGCGCCCGCCAGCGCAGTCAGGAATATACGATGGAAAAGTATGCCCAACGGGTCGGTGACGCCTTGAGGAAGCTCCTCGGAAAGCGCCTGAGTTGACCGGGCCGTCGCCGGCTGCACGGAGGATCGCAATTTCGGTAACGATGACAGCGGACTGCTCACTTTATACGAGCAAAGGCTTCGCTGGCGACTGCACCGGCGAGTCGGTGATTGTCGCAGCGGTTTCGAAACGGATTGCGAATCGTTGACCAGGCGCGTATAATCTAAGTTGGCTCAATGGACTGGATTGCGGCCTTTATTATCATTGGAATTGCCGGCGCTCTGGCAGCCCAACGGTCGACCTTTCTCGTCGACTTTGTGGTGATCGTTTACGTGTTCAACCGCGGTCTGCGGCGGTTGCTCGATTACCAGGCCGGCGTGTTCAATCCTTTCTCTCCGATTAGCTTGACCCCCCTCATAGTGACCGGCCTCATGCTGCTTCCGTTCATCATACGGTACAACGTCCTGACGAAACCGCTGAAAACGATCATCGCCTGCCTTTTCGTCGCCATCGGGTATGCCTTTCTTGTCGGTTTCGCGCGTATTCAATTTGCCGCGGTGTATGCACTGGCCGAAGTCATCGCGCCGGTAGCGATGTTCGGTTATATCCTGACGCTCTCGCCGTCGCAGGATACAAAGGATCGCTGGCTTCAGACCTCAGCCTGGTGCGCCATTATCGCCTCGGCATACGGTTGGTACCAGTATCTAACCATTCCTCCCTGGGACGCGTTTTGGGTCCGGGCGGTGGGATTGGAAGGCTATCTCGGGCAACTGGAACCGACCAAGCTGGCCGTCTTCTCCACGATGGCTGAGCGGGGCACACTCGGTGGCTATCTTGGATTCGCGGTTGTGCCGATGATTCTTTCGCCCCGGTGGAGAACGCCGCTAAGTTGGTTCGGCGTGATCCTAGTGCTTTCCGTCATTCTACTGGCGGGCACACGCACCGGGATTATTCTGGCTGCGCTCTCGGTCATGATTTACGTCATGGTCAATCGCGGAACGGGTTTCCTCCAGTTGGCGCTTGCTTTTGTGGTGATTTCGGTGGCGGGCTACTTCGGGATGGGTGCCATGCCTGGCGCGGAGAAAGTTCAGGATCGCTTTTCGACCCTTGGTGACATGCAGAACGATGGCTCGTACCAAGGCCGGATTGAGATCTATCAGGCCTCGGTGGGCTCGATCCTGACTAATCCCATCGGTTCCGGTCTCGGCGCGAGTGGTATCTCAGGGCGCATCAACGTGGGCGGCACTGGAACGCAATCGGTGATCACCGATGCCGGCTACGCCGAGATCTTTTTCCAGTTCGGTTGGCTCGGTGCCCCATTGCTTCTCTATGCGATGTGGAGGATGTGGCAGGAAATGGGAATCAGATATCGACTCGGCATGAGGACGCCGGATGTCATGCTCGGCAGGGCGTTTATGCTCGCGCTCATCCCGGCGTGCTTCGTGGGCAATGTCATCACCACATTCTCCATTCTGTGGATTGTATTTGGAGCAGCTCTTGATCCAAAGGCATTCCGAGCATACCTCGCCAAGCTCCAGTTGGTACAGAATCTGCGGCGCGAGAAGGCAGATGCCGAGCAGCCATCGGCCGCCTAGGATCACGCCGAAATACCGGAGCGGTCCCGGAATTGGCGCTTGAGAATTGTGGCCGCCGGCTCCGGCGCGGACTTTTCGAGGAACCTTATGCGCCCTTTACTTTGGGCTCGTCGCCTTGAGCGGGCTGGCTAGTTGATCCCCGCTTCTATCAATAATTCTGAGGACGAGGCGAAAAGTTAGACAACTTACTCCTTGCCCGAAGAGGAGGAGAGACAACAAGAAACGGAGGAGAAAGAAAAGTGAAAATCGCGTTTTCCATGATTGTTTGTAACCGTCGCGACGGCAGCGCTCGCGCCGTCAACGAAGTGGCGGAAAGACTTGCCGATCGAGGGCACGAGGTGCATCTCTTTGCGCGTATTGCGGAAGATTTGGATCTGAATAGGATCCGCTGGCATAAAATTCCTGGCCCCGGGTGGCCAGAGGTGGCCAACTTCTGGACCTATCACGTCGCCGCGAATCGCTCGATTCCGGGAGGATACTTCGATATCATTCACACGATTGGCTGCAATACCCTGCGGGGCAACATCATAACCATTCAGAATATTCAGCCCGCCAAGAAGAAAATTCTAGATCGGCTGAAAAATCTCGAAAAAGTTTCGCCCTTCCGGCGCATGACGCGAGGGCTGTATTTGAAGGTGACGAGCGAAGCGGAGTTCAAGCTTTATACCCACAGGCCAGGTCGGCGACCGCCGTACTTTCTGCCGGTATCACGCGGAGTCGAGCGCGAGCTCCGAGATCACTACGACATCGGACCCGCACCAGTGAAGATTGTGCCCAATGCCGCCGATCTCAGTATCTTCAAGCCGATTGGAGAGTCCGAGCGTCTGGAGTGGCGGGTCAAGAACGGGCTGAAGGAGGATGACATCGTTTTGATTTTCGTCGGGGGTGAGTGGGTGCGCAAGGGCTTGGATCTGGCCATTCGCGGACTCAGCCTGGTTCCTGAAGAAAAAGCCAAGTTGTTCATTGCGGGAGACGACCCGGCTAGGGACACCCTGAAGCAGCTGGCTGCCGAGTGCGGTGTCGCAGACCGTGTCATCTTTGGCGGATTTCGCAGGGATGTGCCGAAGGCACTGGCAAGCTCCGACGTTTTCCTGTTTCCAAGTTGGTATGAGGCCTTCAGTCTGGCGACGATTGAGGCGGCAGCCTGCGGACTACCCGTGATCGCAACATCAATCAATGGCACCGAAGATTTTATCGAACCTGGGGTTACCGGAGACTTCGTTAAGAGCGAACCCGAGAGCATCGCGCAGGTCATCAGCCCATTGATTCAAGACGCGGAAAAGCGGAAAGCCATGGGGCGCAACGCGCGGCAGCTCGTCGAACAGAAATACACTTGGGATCGTGTGACGGATGCCACCGAGGAAGCTTACAAGGATTACCTGGCAGGCGGACGATGAATGCCAAGCCAAAGGTGCCGAGGATCTTCTGGTTTTCCACCAAAGGGACCGGCAGCAATGATGCGATTCGCATCGATACGCTGCTCAGCGGGTTTGAAACGCGCAAGGAAATCCCATTCTCCAAGGACCTCAAGCTAGCCGGACTTCGTGAGATCATGAAGACAATCCGGGCTGAAAAGCCCGATCTTGTGATTATGGAAGGCACCGGCATTGCTGGAGGGCTCTCCTGCCTATACGGGAGGTTGTTTTGCGGGGTCCCATATGTGGTGAGTAGTGGAGACGCCGTGGGGCCATTCATGCGGGCTCACCATCAACTCACCGGTCTCGCTTTTGAGGTCTACGAGCGAATCCTTTGCGCGCTCTCTGCCGGATTCATCGGCTGGACACCTTATCTTTGCGGACGTGCGATGACTTTTGCCTGTCCCAGGGCGGTCACGGCCGCAGGCTGGCCACTGGGTGGTGATCGCTCTTCCGTAAACCTCCTGAGCGCCAGAGAAAAGGTTCGAGCGCAACTGGGTATTCCACCCCACGACATTGTTATTGGAATTGTCGGCGCTCTCGAGTGGAACTCCAAAAAGCAGTATTGCTACGGCTGGGATTTGGTGGAGTGCGCCCGACGCGTTAAGCGACAGGACGTGAAGTTTGTAATTATCGGAGGCGGATCCGGACTGGAGCGATTGCGGTCGCTGGCGGGCGATCGCCTGAACAAGCAGATCTTTCTTCCGGGCCCTGTTCCTCTGGAGGAGGTGGTTTTCTCGATGTGTGCCTTCGATGTAGCCTCTTTGCCTCAGAGTATGGACGGAGTTGGGATGTTCCGATACACGACAAAGATAGCGGAGTATCTCGCGGTCCGCCTCCCGGTGATAAGCAACCAGGTGCCGATGGCATATGACCTCGGTGCAGATTGGATGTGGCAGCTTCCAGGCAAAGCACCTTGGGACGAGGTGTTTCTCGAGGCTCTCGCGGCATTGATCGAGAACCTTCAGATGAGCGATATCAGTGAAAAGAAAGCTCGCATCCCGAAGGATCTTGCCGAGTTTCGGATGGACGAGCAGATTCGGCGGGTTACCTTGTTTATCAAGGATTTGACCAGTTCGTGATTAGCGCTCCGGTTTGTCGCTAGACCCCTGTTGCCTGCTCGATGAGCAAATGTCCTAGAAATGGTACGGGCGTGCTGCGGCAGAGGCGATTCCTCCCGCCAAAGAGGTCCTCTTAACATGCAGGCTTTTTGGTGCGGTCCTATTTCGGTCGGGTGGCCGTGTTATTTAGAATTGAGTTAATGACCAGGACCGATGCGCGTTTTTGAAATCGGCATGCACTGGTTTCCGGAGGGTGGTGGCGGAGCAGATCGCTACTTTTATGGACTGGTTTCGGAGCTGACGCACCACGATTGCGCCTTAAAGGCCTTCGTTTTTGGGGAAGGCAAATCGGATCCCGGATCACACGTGCGCTTCTTGGGGAAGCGCAACCAATCTTTGCGGGAGCGTCTTCTCAAACTTCGCAAAGGTGTGAAGGAGGAGTTGGCACGCGAGTCACGACCGGCTTTGATCGCATCGCACTTTTCCTTATACGTTTTCCCGTTGCTTGACTTTTTCTGGCGGCACCCTCACGTTGTGCATTTTCATGGACCTTGGGCGGACGAGTCGGCCGCCGAGGGTGAGAGCAGCCGTGCGGTCTACTTCAAGCAAACGATCGAACGTGTAACCTATGCGACCGCGCGGCGGTTCATTGTTCTCTCCAAGGCGTTTCGTGATGTTCTGGTCACGCGGTACCGTATCCGGGAAGATCGTATCGACATTGTCCCCGGTGGAGTGCAGGCCGATGCCTTCAAAACGGGCCTATCGCGCGCAGAGGCGAGAGAGAGGCTTGGCTGGCCAAAGGATCGGATCATCCTCCTGACGGTTCGCCGCTTGGCGCGACGGATGGGCTTAGAAAACTTCATCGAGGCTATCGGTCAACTGCGTGAGAAGGAGCCCACTATTTTGGCTGTCTTGGCGGGAACTGGTCCCTTGGCTGACGAGTTGGCTGCTCTCGTCGAGCGGAAGAACTTGCAAGAACATGTCAAACTTGCAGGGTTCGTTCCAGATGCAGACTTGCCAGTGGCCTATCGAGCAGCCGATGCCAGCGTAGTTCCGTCGATCGCTCTCGAAGGATTCGGCTTGATCGTCCCCGAGTCGCTCGCCGCCGGGACGCCGGCGATCGTAACGCCGGTGGGCGGACTCCCCGAGGCGGTCAGCGCGCTCTCGAAAGATCTGATCCTCGACGGCTCCTCGCCAGCTCAGATCGCCGATGGCTTGGCAGCACGCCTCGCCGCCTTGGAAAGACTGCCTTCGGAGAGTGCCTGCCAGGCGTACGCCAAGGACAACTTTGATTGGCCGGTGATCGCCAACAAAGTTATAAGAGTTTACGAAAGATGCCTGCAGAAATAGCGACTCGTAGCACTTACCGTCCTCGAACGGCCATACCGGTGGTCTTTTTAGATCAAAGTGGCCAGCTTGGGGGTGCCGAGCTTTTCCTGGCGGACTTGGCGCAAGCGTGTTCCGAATGGTCTCGCGTTCTGCTTCTTGAGGACGGGCCATTCGTCGAGATGCTTCGGGAAAGAGGCGTCTTGGTTGAAACCGTTTCGCTGCCCGCGGGAGCAAAATCCGTTAGCAAGAGCTCCGGAGTGGGTTCGATGTTGAAGACGGCTCCCCAACTGCTTTCGTTCTATCAGGAAATTCGCAGGCGACTTCAGGACGCGAATCTTGTCTATTGCAATACGCCGAAGGCCATTGTGCTCGGTGGCCTGATTGCCTGGCTTTCGAGGCGCAATTTGGTCGTTCATCTTCATGACCTCCTTACCGACGAGCACTTTAGCCCGATGAACTTGAAGCTGCTCCAGTTCTTTGCGCGTAGGGCCGGTCTGGTAATCGCCAATTCAAACGCGACGGCCGAGACGTTTGTCACCACGGGTGGGAGACGCGCTGTCGTCGAGGTGGTCTACAATGGCTTCGCGCCGGAGCTCTTCGCTCGGCCCAAAGACTTTGTGCAATCTGCCTTGCGCACGCAGCTTGACCTTCCTACGGGTCGCGTGATCGGAATCTTTGGACGCCTGACTCGCTGGAAGGGTCAGCACGTCGCCCTGGAGGCCCTGCGCTCCTTGCCAGGAGTTCATTTGGCGGTTGTTGGGGAGGCACTTTTTACTGAGGACGATCGTGCTTATCGCGACGAATTACAGCGCACAGCCGGAGAGCCGGGCTTGCAAGGGCGTGTGCATTTTCTTGGATTTCGCTCTGATGTCACCGCGCTGCTTCAGGCGATGGATGTGGTTGTGCATTGTTCGGTTGCGGCCGAGCCGTTCGGACGTGTGATCGTCGAGGCAATGCTTGCTGGAACGCCGGTCGTTGCTACGCGCGGCGGCGGAGTTGATGAAATCATTACCGACGGGCAGGACGGCTTCCTGGTTCCCCCTGCGGATCCGGTGGCGCTCGCCCTCGCCGTCGGCAAGATCATCCAGGATCCGGAGTTGGCGGTGAAGGTATCGTCGATAGCCCTTGAGAGTGCCCGCGAGAGGTTCTCCATGGAAAAGACCGTCGGCTGCATCTGTCAGCTGCTCACAGATATTGTAAATATCGAGTGATGCGCTCCCCTTCTGCTCGCAAAGTCGCCATCGTGCACGATTGGCTTCCGCTTTACGGCGGCGCCGAACGCGTCCTCGAACAAATCCTCTTGGTCCTTCCGCAGGCGGACATTTTCAGCATGATCGACGCGATTCCACCGGAGCAGCGCGGTTTTCTCCAAAACAAACCTGTCACGACCTCCTTTGTTCAGAAGCTGCCGAGTGCGAAGACGCGCTATAGGTCTTATTTCCCGATCATGCCCCTGGCGGTTGAGCAGTTCGACCTCTCTTCCTACGACTTGGTCATCTCGAGTAGCTATTCCTTCGCAAAAGGGGTCCTCACAGGTCCAGACCAGCGTCACCTTTGCTACTGTCACTCTCCGATCCGATACGCCTGGGACATGCAGCATCAGTATCTCGAGCAGTCGGGCCTCACCAAGGGATTGAAAAGCTTCATCGTGCGGTTGCTCCTCCACTACGTGCGTCTTTGGGACTATCGAACCGCCGCCGGCGTCGACGCCTTCGCCGCGAATTCAGCTTACATCGCGCGGAGGATCATGAAGGTTTATCGCCGGGAGGCGGAGGTGATCTATCCGCCGGTGGCCCTCGATGATTTCCCGCTCGAGGAGAGAAAAGAAGACTTCTACCTGACGGCTTCCCGAATGGTTCCCTACAAGAAGATAGATCTCATCGCCGAGGTGTTTAGTCGAATGCCCGAAAAAAAGCTGATCATCATCGGCGATGGACCGGAAATGGATAAGGTCCGGGCAAAGGCGGGACCCAACGTTGAACTCCTTGGCTACAGAGATAGTGCCACGTTGCGATCGCACTTGCAACGCGCAAAGGCTTTTGTCTTCATGGCAGAGGAAGATTTCGGAATTGTTCCCGTGGAAGCGCAAGCCTGCGGCACTCCGGTGATCGCGTTCGGTCGGGGCGGAGTCGCCGAGACGGTAATTCCGGGTAAGACCGGGATTCTGTTCTATGAGCAATCCGTCGAATCCCTGGCGGGGGCGGTGCGCCTGTTTGAAAGTGGAAGCTTCTCGCCTGTGGAAACTCGGCATCAGGCCGAAAAATTTAGCGCAAAGATGTTCAGGCAGAGGTTTTCGGATTTTGTGCGGAGGAATTGCCAGGCTTGGGACGCCTCCCTGGGGTTGTCATGAGATTGAAGGCGGGCGTGAAAGGCGCTTTATTCCTGAAGTCCGCCGATGTTTTGCACACCTACGCTGACCATAGTTTCATGACGAAAGTCCTTCGATCCCTTTTGTTCATTGGATGTTTGGGGATCATCCTTTTCTTCGCCCTAAAGCCAGATCCGGAAGTTCCCAAGGCCATGGCCCCCAATGACGTGCGCGTTTTTTTCAACACGTTTGACGCGTTTCGCAATCAGTTGGCGTTCGGCTTGTTCGGGATCTCTACGCTGCTTCTGTTGATGGATCGGTGCGTCTTGAAT
>DATLIT010000238.1:0-5393 GCA_035539295.1 Terrimicrobiaceae bacterium
ATTCTCTCGACTAACGTCAAGGAGCAGGTCGAGTTGATCGGAAAGCTCGAGACGGTAGAGTCCGACGTCGTCCCCGCGGTGCTGAACGCGTGGCGCGACGGTGCAGTCTTTATTCACGAGGGTCCCGACGGACAGAAGATCCCCTTCCTCCGAGTGGACGGCAAAGCGATACGCATCGATGATGGGAATTCCATCGAAGCGTCTGCGACCGCCCCAGTGGAAACGACGACAAAGCTTCGCCGGGCCATCAAGAGCGCGCTGGATATGCTTGCAATCGCCGGGACCGATCCGCAGGCCCGCCGAGCTGCCGTGGCCAAGTTAAGCATGACCCAGAATGCCGCTTACCTGCCAATTTTTGAAGCGCGGCTCGCGGTGGAGAAGGATCCCGCTGTCATCACTTCTCTGCACGAGGCGATCGCCATTACACGGTTGGCGGGAACCGATGCGGCAGCCAAAATCGCGGCGATTGATTATCTTTCCAAAAACCGCGTCATTCGCAGCCTGGATTTTCTGAAGAAGCTCTCCAACGATGCCAATCCTGAGGTAGCGGCGGCAGCAAAGAAGTCGCTGGCGAGCATGGAAGGATACCTGCGTGTTGCGGAGTTGTGGAGCACGCTGTTTCGAGGCCTAAGCTTAGGATCGATTCTCTTAGTCGCGGCTTTGGGTTTGGCCATCACCTTCGGCCTGATGGGCGTGATCAATATGGCTCACGGCGAGATCATTGTCGTTGGCGCCTACACAACATACCTGGTGCAGAATATCTTCGGCGCGGGAGCCTTCCTGCCCTTTTTTGGGCTCAACTTAAACATTCCCGGCTTGCATTTGGGAGGCGCGCTTTACGAGAGTTACTTCCTCTTTGCCATTCCGGTTTCATTCGTTGTCGCGGCCATGGTAGGAATCGCGCTCGAGCGCGGGATTATTCGGTTTCTCTACAGCCGGCCGCTCGAATCGCTCTTGGCGACGTGGGGGGTGTCGTTAGTGCTTCAGCAGCTCTTCCGTCTCATTTTTGGTGCTAATAACGTCCAGGTTTACTCGCCGAGCTGGCTAAGTGGGAACTTTACCATCAGTGATGTGCTCTTGGGGTGGAACCGTCTCTTCGTAATCGGCTTCGCCACGGCCATCGTCTTGCTCGTCTGGTTGCTGTTGACGCGCACTCCGCTCGGCTTGCTCATCCGCGCGGTCATGCAGAATCGCGACATGGCCTCGTGTATGGGCGTCCGCACTGAGCGAGTTAACATGTTGACCTTTGCCTTAGGCAGCGGACTCGCTGGACTCGCCGGCGCCTTCCTCTCGCAACTAGGCAACGTCGGACCCGGACTTGGACAGAGCTACATCGTGGATTGTTTCATGACAGTTGTCGTCGGGGGCGTGGGAAATCTCGTCGGCACAATCTACTCGGCGCTGGGAATCGGCGTCGTCGACCAGGCGCTGCAGCCGGTTCTTGGTCCTGTCATGGGGAAAATAACGGTGCTCGCTGCCATCATTTTGTTCCTTCAGTGGAAACCTGGAGGTCTATTTCCCACACGCAGCCGCAGTCTTGAGGGCTAGTTAATGGCTCATTCGGAAGTCCGTAGGTTTGAAGTCTGGGGCATCGCCATTGCCGTCGTCGTTATTCTCGGTGTTCTTCCGGCCTTGAACGCCTTCGTTCCGGAAACGAATCCACTCCACATCTCGAATTTCACCATCAATCTCTACGGCAAGTACCTCACTTATGCAGTTCTGGCGATCGGGGTGGATGTCTTGTGGGGATTTACCGGTCTGCTTAGCCTCGGGCAGTGTCTTTTCTTTGCGCTCGGGGGTTATACGTTTGGCATGTATTTGATGCTGAAGATCGGCAAGCTGGGACAATACAAGAGTGACCTTCCTGACTTCATGGTCTTCCTCGGTTACAACAAGCTGCCGCCGCACTGGGTGCCCTTCTACAGCTTCTGGTTTGCGGTCGCGGCGGTCATCCTCGTCCCCGGAATTGTCGCGTTTGTTTTTGGATATCTCGCCTTTCGCTCGCGCATCCGTGGCGTCTATTTCTCCATCCTTACACAGGCTCTCACTTACGGTGCTTGTCTGATGTTTTTTCGGAACGACTTTACCTTCGGCGGCAACAATGGGCTGACCGATTTCAAGTTCGTGCTCAACTATGATATCAATAGTGCCGCCACACAGCGTGCGTTCTACATGCTAAGCGGATTGCTGCTCCTGGGTTCTTATGTTTTCAGCCGCTGGCTCACGACCACAAAGTTCGGCAAGGTGCAACGCGCGATTCGCGACAGTGAGAACCGTGTTCTCTTCTCCGGATACGCGACTTCAAACTTTAAACTGTTCGTTTTTGTTTACGCTGCGGTCATCTCCGGAATGGCGGGTGCACTCTACACGCCGCAAGTGGGAATCATCAACCCGAGCGAGATGTCTCCGGAAAAGTCGCTCGAGGCAGTCGTCTGGGTGGCGGTCGGAGGACGTGGCACGCTGGTTGGGCCAATCATCGGTTCCGTCGGCGTCAATGCACTCAAGAGCTGGGCAACACGAGCGTATCCAGACCTCTGGTTGATCATCCTTGGTGGTCTCTTCGTTTTGATTGTTCTCTTCATGCCCAAGGGAATCGTTGGCATCCCTGGACAAATTCAAGAACTCCGGAAGCGCCTGAAAAGGCGGGAGTCAGCCGTCGCTGTGCCTGCCGGCGGAGCAGCAAGCTCAAGCGCAGAATGAAACCAGATTTCATTCTCACCGCCGAGGGTGTTAACAAGAGCTTCGACGGCTTCAAGGCCATTCACGATCTCAACTTCTATCTGGATAAGGGCGAGCTTCGCACAATCATCGGACCGAACGGCGCAGGGAAGAGCACTTTCCTGGACCTGATTACGGGGCGCACGCGGCCCGATTCGGGTAGCATCGAATATTGTGGCACGCCGGTAACTAAACTGCGCGAATACGAGATCTACAGACTTGGCATCGGCCGGAAGTTTCAAACCCCAAGCGTCTATTCCGACCACACTGTCTTCGAGAACATTCTCCTTGGTCTTGAAGGCAGCCGCGGGGTCTGGAGTTCGATCTTTGGACGCGTGAGTTCGGCCCAACGCGAGCGCATCTTCGAGGTTCTGGAAATCATTGGACTCAAGGACCGGGCTGAAACCAAGGCCGGAAATCTCGCTCACGGTCAGAAGCAATGGCTCGAGATTGGCATGCTGCTCGCCCAGAACGCTCAGCTTCTCCTGGTTGATGAACCAGCAGCTGGGATGACCGACGAGGAAACAGCTAAGACTGGGGACCTTCTGCTCAGCTTGGCTGGGCAGCATACGATCATTGTCATCGAGCACGACATGGTTTTCGTTCGTCAGCTTGGGAGCAAGGTCACAGTTTTGCACCAGGGACACGTTCTCTGCGATGGAACGCTCGACGAGGTTCAGAATGATGAGCGAGTCATTGAAGTCTATCTCGGTCGAAAGAAAAAGCATTAGCCGGCCGGGAACCATGCTCGCTATAGAAAATCTCTGCGTCTCCATTGGCGGCTCGCGCATTCTTCGTGATGTGACATTGGAGCTCCCCGACAGTAAGGTGTTCTGCCTGATGGGTCGCAACGGCGTAGGTAAAACGACAACACTTAAAACGGTGGTTGGACTCTATAAGTCAACCAGCGGAAGGATCCATCTCGACGGGAAGGACATCTCACGACTGCCGGCGGAAGCACGCGCACGCGCCGGTATCGGATACGTTCCCCAGGGCCGCGGCATCTTTCCGCATCTGACTGTGGAGGAAAATCTCTTTGTGGGCGCTGTGGCGCAGGGAAAGAAACCCAAGCGGACTCTTGAGCGGGTCTTCGCCCTCTTTCCCATTCTCAAGGAGTTTCTCCCGCGCAAAGGCGGCATGCTCTCCGGCGGTCAGCAGCAGCAACTCGCCATCGGTAGAGCCCTGCTCACCGAACCCAAGGTGCTCATCCTGGATGAGCCGACAGAAGGTATCCAACCCAACATTATCGATCAGATCGGGGAAGCGATTAAGTTGCTGCGACGTGGTGGCCATCACAACGAAGCCATGCTGCTCGCCGAAGCAGGCCACTCACTTAAAAAGCTGGAGGAAGATGGAAATTACCCCAAGCCGGAACTGCTCGAAACCTTAACCGAGCAGATCAGAGCGCTGCAGCGAAAAGGGGTACATCGCGATCCGGGTGCCTTTCGACAAATTAACGACACCTTTGCGGTCTTGCGCAAGGAGGGACCCCATGAAGGAACTTTGCTTAAGGACGAGATCGCCAAGGCGCTTGGCCTGCTCAATGCCGAGACTTCCATGACGATCCTGCTGGTCGAGCAGTATCTTGACTTTTGCAAGGAACTCGCCGACAACTTCGCGATTCTCGACCGAGGCAGTGTCGTGGCGAGAGGCTCGGTGGTTGAGCTGACTGACGAGGTCGTCAAAGAACACCTCACTGTGTAGTCGTTCGCTTCTTATGCATCTTAGTCCCCGCGAGCAGGAAAAGCTGATGGTCGTCGTTGCTGCGGACCTCGCCCGCCGTCGGCAGGAGCGCGGCTTGAAACTGAACTATCCTGAAAGTATCGCGATTCTCACCTACGAGCTCCTGGAGGGAGCGCGCGATGGCCGCAGCGTCGCTGATCTGATGAGCCACGGCACGACCATCCTTAAAAGGAGCGATGTCATGGAAGGTGTGCCGGAAATGGTCCAGGAAGTGCAGGTTGAGGCAACCTTCCCCGATGGGACAAAACTCGTCACCGTTCACCAACCGATCCGATGATCCCGGGAGAGATCAGACTGGCGGCCCACGGTAAACCTCACGAGGCCAATGTTGACCTCGAAGTTAGGAAGATTGTTGTCTCCAATCGGGGCGACCGCCCCATTCAAGTCGGCAGCCACTTCCATTTTTTCGAGACAAACAGCGCCCTCGACTTTGACCGTCAGCAGGCACGAGGGTTTCGACTGCGCATTCCGTCAGGAACCGCCGTGCGATTTGAGCCGGGAGATACCCGTGAAGTCGAGCTCGTGGCCCTCGCTGGAAGCCGGGAAATTTATGGCTTGAATGGGCTCGTGAACGGCAAATTGTGACCACCTTATGAAACTGACGCGATCGGTGTATGCCGAAATGTTCGGGCCGACTGTCGGCGATCAGGTCCGTCTCGCCGACACCGAACTTTTCATCGAGGTCGAGCGCGACCTTATCGCGGAAAACGGCGGATATGGCAGCGAAGTGAAATTCGGCGGCGGAAAAGTGATTCGCGATGGCATGGGCCAATCTCCGCTCGCCTTGGATGAGGAGTCGCTCGATCTGGTAATTACGAACGCCTTGGTCTTGGACGCTGTTCAAGGGATCATCAAATGCGATATCGGCATCAAGCGAGGACGCATCGTGGGCCTCGGCAACGCTGGCAATCCGCTCATCCAGGATGGTGTCG
>DATLIT010000239.1:0-6852 GCA_035539295.1 Terrimicrobiaceae bacterium
GCTCGAGTTGCATGAAGAAGGTGTCGAGCTCCACGAGATTGCCGTGCTTTATCGCGCCCACTATCACTCGATGGAGGTTCAGCTCGAATTTACCCGCCGAGGAATCCCATTCACGATCACCAGCGGCCTGCTGCCGCCCTCAATGATGATCGAGAGCGTTGGCTACGCCATTTACGACGACTACATGAAAACCAAGTTCGCCAACTATGAGATGCGACAACAGGACATTGTCACCCTCTCGGGATTCGCACGCGAGTTCGAGAGCTGTGAGGATTTCCTCTCTCAACTGGCGCTCCTGGGAGCTGTTGAAACTGCGGACGCATTTTACGGCGACCCCGAATTGGAAAAAGTCACACTTTCGACACTTCACCAGGCCAAAGGCCTCGAGTGGAAAGTGGTCTTTCTGATCTGGCTCGCTGACGGCATGTTTCCTGCCTCGCGCACTTTCGCAAACCCCGAGGCACTTGAAGAGGAACGCAGGCTTTTCTACGTCGGCATCACACGCTGTAGAGACGAACTCTATATGACCTACCCTGGAAAAAGGTTGAACGCAGCTTACGCCGAGGCCCCGCAAAGACCCTCGCGTTTCCTCATGGAAGTCCCCGAATCTCTGCTTGAAGCTTGGGAAATCTCGACAGCGAAGCCCGGCGCCGCCGACCCGTTTTAGCTCGCTTTAACCGACTGATTGTCGCGCGTCTCCGACGCTGGGGACACCGCTTCAAACTCAACCGCCGCTAGAGTAGTCTGCCTTCGATTTTCAATGCTGCGCTTGATTTAAACTCAAGGACTTGACATTGATACTACGTAGAACGCGTAAGTTTAGGAGAGATCAATATTCCACAATAACAGGGGTGCCTAGTGGAGCATTGTCCCAGTAAAGTCTGGCCATTTTCTCGGGCATGCGAATGCAGCCGTGGCTATCGGGAACACCTGGGAGAAACCCTTGGTGCATACCGACTCCCCCCGTGATTCGCATAAAGTACGGCATCGGTGCGCCACGGAAGGTTGTGCCCGCTGGGCGGGGATCCTTCTTTACGTCCACATTTTTGACGACAACATTTCCGCTGGCGTCGACGTAATCCCCATAGAGGTTTGAGGCGTGGGCGAAATCCTTCTGCATGATCTTAAAACTGCCCGCCGGCGTGTCGAAGCCTTCTCGTCCGCTGGAGATCGCCGACACACCAACCAGTTTGCCGCCCTTGTAAAAGGCGGCGGTCTGCTTGCTGAGATTAATGACAATGGAAGGGGGACCTGTAATGCCGCTGTCGTCCCAGTAGGACTTCTTAAGGGCAAGGCTTTCCTTTACCGAGGGATCAATAACAGGTCCACCGGTGCCGAGGTAGACGGTATTTCGGTCATTGAGCCTGGGGTCGTAGCTGGCGCAGGCTCCGAGGGTGAAGGCGATGGCAATGGCAGCGGTGACGTGACAAAGCGCGTCCGAATATCTCATGCGCCGTAGAAAAAGAGCAGGGTTTGCAAAAACGTCAAGCCGACAGGGAGAGGATTGCACAAATGACTGAATTCTCGATAATGCCGTCTGGAAGATGCCGACCTACGAATACGAATGTGAAAAGTGCCGGAAGACTTTCGAGGTCTTCCAATCCATGAAGGATAATGCTTTCACGGTCTGTCCGGAATCCCACTGCCGCATGAAAAGATGGGGCAAGGGGAAGGTCCGCCGCCTACTGGGAGCCGGCGCGGGTTTGATTTTCAAGGGAAGCGGCTTTTACATCACCGACTACCGCAGCGAAGGTTACAAACAGGCTGCCAAAAAGGAAGGCGGAGCCGGTGGCGAAGGCGCGAACCCTGCAGAGACGAAGGCCACCGAGAAGAAGGCCACCGAGAAGAAGGGGGCGGAAGTTTCCAAGCCGGCAAAATCCTCTCAGGAGTGAAGAGCATCAAGTGCAGCCAGTGCGGCCACGAGAATGATTCGACCCGCGTGTTCTGTCAGGAATGTGGTGCGCGCTTGGAGCGTGTGGCAGGGGACGAGCCGACAATTTCCGCGCCGACGAAGGTCCCTGCGGCATCGCGATTCCGAGGCCGCGCAGCGACGACAGGGCTAGCCGGCACAATATTTGGGTTCATTCGAGGGCTGGTATCCACCGCTATCTTGGCTGCGATTCTGGCTGCTTTCATTCAAATGGCTCGCCAACCCGACGATGTTCCCCCGGCACAACCGGCGAACGAGGTGCAGGCGGGTCAATTGCTGCATACGGTGCAGGTGCTCTCCGGGAGCAATTACGCCAGGACCGTCGACATTTCCCAAGCCCAAGCGAACAACTACCTGGCGGCCAGCATCGTTCCGGACCGCGCCACCGATAACTCAATCTTTCGCGCGGATTTCAGCCGCGCGTTCGTCGTGATTCGATCCGGCGAGTTGAAATTTTTCGTCGAGCAGCGACTCTTCGGCTGGCCCATCTATATGTATCTGATCACCGTGCCGGAGCCGGCGGGAGGAAAGGCAAGCTTAAGGGTGACCGGAGGCGGTATCGGTCGAATGCCAATAACCCCGCGCTTGATGCCCTTGCTTGAGGGAATCATGCGTCCGGTAATTGCCTCTACCTCGGAGGCGGTCACCGTCTTGGAGTCGGCGGATGAAATTCTCTTTGCTCCCTCGACGGCTAAGTTGAGCTGGAAGGCTCGCAAACCGGGCGCTCCATAGTGCGGGGATTGCTGCTCTGGACGGCACTATTCGTCTCTGTCTCTGCTTTTGCTCAGACCAAGTTCGATCCGCCTGCGCCCTTGCAGCGCTCCGTCAGTTCGTCGCAACAGTTTGTTGTTTACCACTCGGATCGTGGTCTCAGATCGCGCCTGGCGCAAAGAGCCGAAGACCTGAAAAACCAATGGCTGCGCCGCTTGAAATTGAGCGATGACTGGAAATCGCCAATCATCATTCAAGTGCTTGCGATCGGGCGCCGGAATGCTCCTCGTATTCGAACGGCGCTCTACGAGAGCGACGGCGGTGCCTCCAAAATTCAGATCGATGTCGCCGACATGGCGGCATTGAAGGGGTCGGACTTCGATCTGGAGGTCTACAGAGCATTGTTTCTGGAATTTGGATATCGGAACGTCCCGGCAAAGGCGGGCAAAGCGCTTCACCAGCCGCCGGCCTGGCTGGTGGAAGGCTTGTTTGAGGATGTGATCGCACGTGAGGAGGGTATCGCCGTGAGCGTCTATGAGCGACTTATCAATGCGAAAGATTCGCCCAATTTAACGGCTTTCTTGAAAGAGCGGCCAGAAATGCTCGACGCAACCTCGCACGCAATCTACCGAGCGAAGGCTCTCGGGCTTTTGCGTGCGCTCCTCAGCAGTCCCGATGGAGCCAAGCATCTGGTCGATTACTGCTCCGGCCTGTCTGCACTTGATCCAAGCGAAGGTGCTGAGTTGTTGGAGAAGTTTCCAACCCTGGCGGCCAATCCCGTGATGCTATCGAAGCTTTGGACGCTTAGTCTGGCGGACGCCTCCGCCACGAATCGCGTCACTGCCCTTAGCGTGAAGGAAACGCAGCGCAGGCTGATCCTTATTCTTGAAATCACGGCGCCCATAAATCCGACGAAACCGACGGTCGGCACCCTACAAGGACCGGAAGCACTTCCCGCTCTCGCCAAGACCAAAACCGGACGCTACGTGGTGCGCCAGAAAGCTGAGGAACTACTCCGGCTCGAAATCAGGGCCCATCCGCTCATCCGTCCGATTGTCCAAGAGTATCGGATGATTGCCAGCGAACTCGCCGCAAAGCCGAAGAAAAAGGTCGAAGTCAGAATTCGGAAAAATCTCCAGTTGCAACAAGCTATCGTCAAACGCGCCGACGAAATGGAAGACTATCTCAACTGGTTTGAGGCGGCACAGTTGAGCACGCCGAGCAAAGAATTTGACTCTGCCGTAGATTGGCAATCGAGCGCCTTAACTTTTCACCGCAATGATCCCGTGAGCCGGTATCTGGACGACATCGAGGTGCGCGGATGGTAGTTGTTCTTGCATACTTGCAGGACCGACCTGGCTCGCTATTTTCTGGGGGATGTATTCACTCACCCGCAGGGAACAAACCCTGGTAGCCTTCGTTTTACTCGCCTTTTGTGTCGGCTTAGCTGTCAAACACTGGCGCAGTGAGCGAGCTCTGGCTCCCTTGCAAGCTGGTTTCGAACTTCAACAGTAATATGCAGGCAATTGGATTCCAAGAGGCACTTGAGCGGGTTTTGTTCGACGATCCGAGATATCCTGGGGATGCCTACATTTTCTTGCGTGATGCACTCGAAGCAACGCTGAAACGGCGAAAGAAGGCTCGCAAAGATGCCACCGGCCATGTAGCTGCTACCGAGCTGCTCGACGGATTTCGGCTGCACGCCTTGCAGGAATTCGGTCCAATGGCCATCACCGTCTTCGATTATTGGGGGGTGCGCTCGACCGATGACATCGGCAATATGGTTTTCAACCTCGTTCACGTAGGAATATTCGGGAAGACCGACGAGGACACTCCCGAGAGCTTTCGCGAAGGCTATGATTTCCTGGAAGCTTTCGTGCTGCCTTTCCGCCCTGCTCCGGAGAAATTGAGCGCAATTGGCTCCGGCGTTGTCGGAAAGAAAGCATGAAGTCAGTTTTCTTTCTTTTTTCTCTTCTGATGACGCTAGCTCACGCTCCTGCGAAGGATTCTCCGCCCCCGGTTCCCGTTCTGCCAGAAAGCGCCGCTCGCGTATTTACGCTCGAGAATGGGCTTACTCTGATTGTCGAGGAGGACCACAGCGCGCCTGTCGCGAGTGTGCAGGCGTGGTGCGCAACCGGGAGCATCGACGAGGGAAAATGGATGGGAGCGGGCCTCTCGCACATTCTCGAACATATGCTGTTCAAAGGGACGCGGGATCGCAAGGCAGGAGACATCGCCCGGCAAGTTCAGGATCGCGGCGGCTATATCAACGCTTATACGAGTTTCGATCGAACAGTGTATTGGATCGATGTTCCTTCGGATGGTGTTTCCGAGGCGATTGCCATTCTCGCCGACGCGATGATGAATTCAACCCTTCCCGAAGATGAATACGTCAAAGAGCAGGAAGTTATTCGCCGTGAGTTTGCCATGGGGTTCGATGATCCAGGTCGGCAGAGCTCTGAGCTTATGCTGCGCACAGTGTTCTCTGAGAGTCCCTTCAGGCATCCGATCATTGGATATCTTGATGTTTACAACAAACTCAAACGCGATGATGTCATGGAGTATTACAAGTCGCGCTATGTGCCGAACAATCTCACATTGGTCGTCGCGGGCGATGTCGATGCCGAGAAGATTCATGAACAAGTCGAGCACGCTCTCAAAGACTACTCACGGCAGCCGCTCGAGCCGCTCTATGTTGCAAGTGAACCGGAGCAGATTGGTCGCCGCGATGCGCACGAAGAATTTGCCACAGAACTGACCCGTCTTTCCCTCTCTTGGCGTGTTCCCGGGCTAACTCACCCTGACACGCCGGCGCTTGAGCTACTCGGCGATGTGCTCGGCTCGGGCCGGAGTTCAATATTGAATCAGGAACTTCGGGAGAAGCAGCAGATCGTTCACTCGATCGATTCGGGAGTGTTTTCATTGCAGACCGGCGGAGTCTTCATCATTCAGGCTCTCTGCGACCCTGGGCAACGCTCGGCGGTAGAAAAGGAAGCTCTCGCCCTGCTGGAACAGATCAAGCAAACTGGTGGTACGCAGGCCGAACTCGAGAAGGCACGCCGCGCCATGCTTGCTAACCAGTTGGCGGGCCTTTCCACCATGCGCGGCAAAGCTTCCGATCTGGGCTCGAACTGGCTTCTGACCAGGAACATTAACTTCAGCAAGGATTATCTGGATGCGATCGCTCGAGTGACCACGGAAGACCTCAAGCGCGTAGCGCAAAAATATCTGCGCGACGACAGGCTCAATGTCACTTCACTCAATCCAATCGGCTCACTTGCTGCCCCAAGCGCTATCGAGAGCAACGCCGTCAAGTCAGAGGTCAAAAAGTTTGTTCTTCCAAATGGGCTGCGTTTACTCGTGCGGGAGGATCCCAGATTGCCGCTTGTTTCCATCTATGCAGGGTTCCGCGGCGGTCTGCTGGCCGAAAATCCCGAAAACAACGGCATTACCAGGCTCCTTTCACGCACGCTCCTGAAAGGAACCAAGAACCGGACGGCCGCGCAAATCGCAGAGCAGGTCGAAAATGCCGGCGGCAGAATCGGCTCCGACAACGGCAACAACAGTTTCAGTGTGAGTGTCGAAGTGATGAAACCTGATCTGGCGCTCGGTCTCGAAGTGCTGGCTGACGTTCTCGACAATCCCACGTTTCCCGAGAAAGAGGTCGAGCTCGAAAAGGCTGCTCAAATTGCTGCCATCAAGGCAGAGGACGAACAGATCACGTCAGTGGCACGCAACGTTCTCCGCGAGAAGCTGTTTAACAACCATCCGTACGCGCTCCGCACGAGCGGGCGCGCAGAAGCCGTCCAAAAGCTCACTCCGGCGGACTTAGTGAACTTTAAGGAGAATTACATCGTTGCTCAAAACGGTGTTCTGGCAGTCTTTGGCGATGTCAAAGCTGAGGAAGTGCTCCGCCTCGTCGAGAAGAATTTTGGGGCCATACCGGCTGGGCAATTGGCGTTATCAAATCCTCCGAGGCCTGTCGCTCCCGGGGCGCCACTCAGTGTTGTCGAAGAGCGCAACAAACAGCAAGCAGTCGTGATGATCGGCTATCCTGGCGCCGACGTCCTCAGTCCGGATCGAACGCTTCTGGATTTGCTCAATGAAGCCTCGAACGATTTGGGCTCACGATTTTTCAATAGAATCCGCGAGCAGATGGGTCTTGCCTATTTTGTGGGGGCAGGGAACTTCGCCGGTTTGGCGCCGGGTTC
>DATLIT010000240.1:0-3551 GCA_035539295.1 Terrimicrobiaceae bacterium
CGAGGAAATGCCTGCCGATCCGGGGGGCGGTGAATCGGCCTGGGCGATGAACCGTCGGGCTGAGTTCGGCGTCGTCAAGTAGTCCAGCGTGCGCGTCCCCTTGCTGGATCTCGCCCGCGAGTACGAGCGAGTGCGAGCGGCGGTTGAGACGCGAGTGCGAGCGGTCTTTGACGCTCAGCAATTCATCCTTGGGCAGGCGGTCGAGGAATTTGAACAGGCGTTCTGCGAATTCTCCGGCTGCGGGCATGCAATCGGCATGTCGTCAGGCACCGATGCGCAGCTTGCCATCTTCATGGCCATGGGGATCGGCGCAGGTGATGCCGTCATCACCACGCCTTACACGTTTTTTGCGACGGCGGGCTCGATTCATCGAGCGGGCGCGGAGCCCGTTTTCGTCGATATCGATCCCGCCACATTCGAAATCGACTCGACGAAACTTCGCGAATGTCTCGCGCAGCTCGCCTCAGGAAGTGACGGTCGCCTGACTACTGCGCGCGGCAACCGCGTCCGGGCGGTATTACCGGTGCATCTGTTTGGCCTCTGTTGCGCGATGGATCCGCTGTATGATGCCGCTCAAGCGTATCGATTGACGATCATCGAAGATGCCGCGCAGGCCATCGGCGCAGAATGCCTTTTCAGGGACAAGCGATCGCAAGCAGGCACGATCGGCGAAGCCGCCTTCTTCAGCTTTTTCCCTACCAAGAACCTGGGCGCAGCCGGTGACGCCGGCATGGCCGTCTGCCGCGATGAATTGCTCGCAGAGCAGCTTCGACTCATTCGCAATCACGGGATGGAAAAAGGATACCTTCATCGGAGCGTTGGTGGAAATTTTCGCCTCGATGCGATTCAGGCCGCTGTTCTTCATGCGAAGCTCCCGTTGGTGCAAGAATGGAACGCCGCGCGACGTCGCAACGCTTCGCTTTACGCCGCTGCCCTTGCCGATCTGCACGACGTCAAGCTGCCTTCGGGACCGTGGAAACAGACCGGGCTCGCCAATCATCACACGTGGCACCAGTTCGTCATCCGGGCAAAGCGGCGCGACGAGTTATTGCGCTATCTCACGGAAGCCGAAATTGGCCATGCCGTTTACTATCCCGTGCCTTTGCATTTGCAGGAGTGCTTTGCCTTTCTTGGTTATCAGGAGGGAGACTTTCCCGAAGCTGAGCGCGCCGCCAGGGAAGCTGTCGCTTTGCCGATTTTTCCCGGATTGCGAGATGAAGAAATCGAGGCCGTGGTGCGGGCGATTCGCCGATTCTATGCAAAGTGAAGCGGCATGCCGAAATCGTCCGGAAACTTAACATCGAAAGCGCAAGTTCATGCTCAAATAGGCGAGTTCTCGGCTGAAGGATTTACGCTGGCGTCGACGATCAATCCTCCCGCTGGCCAGACACGACAAAGATGTATCCGGCCACGGACAGAACATAGTCGGTCAGGGAAGCAGCGGACGGGAGAGGATGACCTGGATGTCGGTAAAAACGCAGCTTGACGTTTTCGTCTCGTTTCGCCATGCACTGCGAGTTCGGCCGATCCCTCTGTGATCGCGGGAGCGGCCTGCCTGCCTGCCATGAGATTCTGCCGAGATGTTGCGTTGCTGCTGGCCGTGTTCGCGGTCTGTCTGCCAGTGTGGGCGCAAGAGCCAGCGCCGATCGTCCGAGACATTGTCGTCGAGTATGTCGGTCCTCCCTCCATCTCGAAGGCTCGTGTGATCGACAACCTAGCCACCAGAATTGGGCAGCCATACAGCGAGCGCAATGCCGAGGCTGACATTCGAGCGCTCTATGCAACCGGTGGCGTGGCGAACGTTCGCATTTTTGCGGAGCCGTATTTGGATGGCGTGAGGGTAACGGTTCTGTTGCAAGGGCGACCCGTCATCCAAGAGATAATTATCGAAGGCGCCGAGCAGATCCCACTTCGCCGCGTCCGACGCGAGGTAAGCTCGAAAGTTGGCGAAGTGCTCACCGAGGAAAAACTGGAATCGGATCGCCAAAAGATTCTAAAACTCTACGAGGATCGCAACTTCTCGGAAGTCAACGTGCAATATCGCATCGAGGAGATCGCGGGAACCAATCAGGTCCGCGTCTTCTTCCAAATCTCCGAGGGACCACGCCTGGTCGTCCGGAGAATCAATTTCTTCGGCAACGAGAGCGTCAGAAAACGAGACCTGATCAAGGTCATGAAGACGCGCCCGTGGAACCTTCTTTCCTTCCTTAACAAAAGCGGAAGATTGCTCCCCGCTCAAATGGAGGAAGATCGCTTGGCCATTCGGACACTCTATCAGAACCGCGGCTTCGCCGATGCGGAAGTTACTGACGTGCAGACCGTGCCGCTCGAGGGAACCGGAGTTGAGCTGAATATCACGATCGTTGAGGGCGTCCAGTATCGGGTTAACACCGTCAGGTTGGAAGGAGTGAACATCGTTCCACCTGATGAAATTAGGGCCCGCCTGAAGATGGTGGATGGTTCGCTCTTCACACCCAAGGGTATGGGGGACGATTTGAAAACTTTGCGCGATTTCTATGGTTCCCGCGGGTACGTCGATATGCTCGCTGTTCCCGAGATTCTTCCGGCTGGCCCCGGCGCGGTCGATGTGATCTATCGCATTGACGAAGGCGTGCAGTCCTATGTGAATCTGGTCAACATTCAGGGCAACACGCGGACCAAGGATCGCGTGATTCGACGTGAGTTGGCCGTAAAACCCGGTGATGTTTTTGACACCACACTGGTCACCGTCAGTCGTCAGCGTCTGGAAAATCTGAATTACTTCTCGCGAGTCGAAATGCCGCCGTCCGATACGATTGTTCCCGGGCGAAAAGACCTGAACGTAATCGTGGAGGAAAAGCGGACGGGCTCATTTAATTTCGGCGCCGGCTTTAGCACAATTGATAGTCTCGTCGGATTCGCGGAAATCCAGCAGTCCAACTTCGATTTGTTCAATTGGCCGCGCTTCGTCGGTGGTGGGCAGCGCTTTCGCGTTCGCGGTCAGTATGGGTTGGAGCGCCGCGACTTCATCGCCTCGCTGACCGAGCCATGGTTCCTCGGCTACAGACTCGCGGTGGGAGTCGAGGGTTATTATCGCGAAGCCAACTTCCTCTCGGACGTTTACGATCAGACCAACTATGGAGCGGCCTTTTCCGCCCGCAAGCAACTGTGGCGTAGTCTTACGGGACGTTTGGAATATCGAATCGAAGGTATTCGCATCTTCAACGTGGACACAGACAGCGCCGGTCAGGTCATTCAAGACTCGGCTGGGACTTTTACCAGGAGCGCAGTTACGGGCGGGCTAATCTGGGATACCCGTGACAGCTTGTTTTTAACGCGCAGAGGAGAAGCTGTCGAATTTACAGCGTTTATTGCTGGCGGCGGACTCGGCGGCGACGTGCAAGACTACGGTATTTCCCTTGAGAGTTCCAAGTATATCCTCTTGCCGTTCGACATAATCTTGATTCTCAAGGGTGAGATCGCCGTGGTGGATACCTGGGGGGGAAGCGATAACGTCCCGATTTTCGATCGCCTCTACCTTGGTGGCTCCAATAACCTTCGTGGCTTTGACT
>DATLIT010000241.1:0-5111 GCA_035539295.1 Terrimicrobiaceae bacterium
GCTGAAAAATCCGGACGCACTGTCAACGCCGGCCAAGGAACTGTTTGCGCGCAAATTGACGCCGTTTCCCGGACCGCCGCGCTCGATCGGCGGCGATTTCGACGGCTGCCTCGCCGGCGCCGTGTCGCTGCCGATCACTGGGCCGACCTGGCAAGTCATGCGGCCGTCGCGTAACCGCAACTGGGGCAATCCGCAACTCATCCGCTTCATCGAACGGTTTGCCACGAACGCAACAAAGGTTGGCTGGAACGGTCTTTTGGTTGGCGACATGTCTCAGCCGCGCGGCGGGCCGATGCTTTCCGAGCACACCAGCCATCAAATCGGCCTCGACGTCGATATTTGGTTTGCGCCGATGCCAGACCATGTGCAGAGCCGCGAGGAGCGCGAGTTCGGCTCGGCCACCGATGTGCTCGCGCCCGATCTGCGCGACGTTGATCCGGAAGTGTGGACCCACAGACATACTGCGCTCATCCGAACAGCTGCGCAGGATCCGGTGGTCGTCCGAATCTTAGTCAATGCCGCGATCAAGAAGGCGCTGTGCCGCGAGGCCGGAGCTGATCGCACCTGGCTTTACAAGGTGCGTCCCTGGTATGGTCACGCCGAGCATTTTCATGTCCAAATCGCCTGTCCGGCAGACAGTGCGGAATGCAAGCCGCCAGCACCGCCGCCCCCAAGCGACGGCTGCGGTAGCGAGCTTGACTTCTGGTTCAAGGAATCGACGCTGCATCCGCGGCAGCGCAAACCGAGACCGGTTTTGACGCGGGCCGGATTGCCCCCCGCGTGCAAGCAGATCGTCAAAGCGCCGTGATTGTCGATGTCCGGATTCCCCGTGCAATTGTTTTGATTTTTTGGCCCCCACCGGGAATGTGGGTGTGGGTGGCCCAAAAAATCGTGTTATAATTTTTTGCCCGCGCCGCCCTACTCAACACCGCAATATTCGCGAAACGACCGACAAGTATCGTCGATGACTTGAATATTTGATTTTAAATCAACTCTCGGCGATTCCGTACACCTAGGGGATTTTGAAGCACAAGAATCTTGTTATGATTTTTTTGCCCCCCGCCCCCTACCAATTCGAGAGTGCGGGGGTGAAAAAAGCAAGAAAAACGATTCATCCGCATCTGAGCGCCTTGATTGATTGTTTGATGGCGCGCGAGATCATTCGTCGCCGGGGACACCATAGCTCGGTGCTTCATCCGGGTTGAGGGCGCGCTGAACGTAGGCGTCCAGCTGCGGCTTATAGATGCCCCAAAGCGTTGCGATCGCCTCGATCGGGCAATCCTGCGTCCAATCGCACCGCAAATCGGCGATTGGCCAGCTCACGCGATCCACGATCTTGAGGCCGGCCGAATGGATCGGGCCAGCTTCTCCGCCGGCAGCCAAGCCGGCGCGCATCGCGGCAATCAGACGATCGCCCAAATGGCCGGAGCTCGCGAGAAAGCCGTCTACGACCGCCTGCGGCACACGGTCATTGGCCAGCAGATTGCCGCCAGAAGCGACGTCTTCGGCATGGGCTTGCGCCCAGATGCCGAGGCAATTTCGTCCTGAATGAATGGCCGTCTGACCCCGCTGATCGACCGCGAGCAACTGCCGATAGTCCATGAACTGGCCGCGCCTCTGGATTTCCGCGATCGCAGCCTCGGCGCTCATGGCGCTCTGCATGAGGTCGAGAGCGAGCGGACCAAGCGAAGGGTCCGTCACATTCTGTGAGGCCACGGCGCCGACACCTGCCCGGGCATAGGCACAGCGGGCAGCGACCGCCGGCGACGACGAGGCTACCGCGACGCCGAACATACCGGTTTCTCGACAGCGGGCGACCAGCGAGAAGGTCATGGAATAAGTTTCCGTTCGCTCCGACGTTTGCTCCGGCGTTCAGTCCGGAATGACGGCCGTGCCGTCGATTTCGACCAGCCACTCGGGTCGGGCCAGCGCCTGGACCACGAGGCCCGTTGAAACCGGATGCACGCCTTTGATGTATTCGCCCATCGTGCGGTACACGGCTTCGCGGTGGCGAATATCGGTGATGTACACCACGATCTTGACGAGATGCTCCATCTTGCCGCCGGCTTCCTCGATGAGCTGGCGCATATTCTGCATGACCTTGTGGGTCTGCTCGACCGGATCATGACTGTCGATGCTCACGGCGTCGTCGAGGTTCTGGGCGCACTGCCCGCGCAGCCAGACGGTCTTTCCCCCTTGCGTCACCACCGCCTGGGCCAGATCATTATCGAGCCTCTGCTCCGGATATGTGTGCTTGGTGTTGAACTTGCGAATTCGTCTGTGGGCCATTCGAGCCACCATGATATCGTGCGTTAAAGACAGGAAGCCGCACGGCGGCAGCACCGGCATTCCAGGGTTTTCCGCACAGCGGGCAGCTTGCATCATTCCCGGGAAGGCAGCGCGTCATCGTCGGCGGGATGCGGCTTTGTGATAGGCCATATAGTTGCGCTGGATGGTGATCTGGTCCGCGAGATACTTGGCATCGTGCCAGACGCCCCAGATGAAACTCGATCCTCGCCGTGATTGCCAGGGCAGCCCCAGAAAATAAATTCCCGGCTCTGCCGAGACGCCACGCTGATGCCTCGGCCTGCCCTTCTCGTCGAAAGTGTCGACGTTGAGCCAGCTGTAGTCTGTCGTGAAACCGGTCGCCCAGATGATGGTTGCAATGCCCGCGCCGGCGAGGTCGAGCGAAAGGATGGGGTTCTTCACGCAGTCCGCGTCCCGCACGGTACGGCGCGCTTGCGGCTCTTCGGGCAATTCGAGACCATTTCGTGCGACATAGGCGTCGGCTTCGTCCAGCACGGAGAGCAAATTCGCGTCTCCCTTCCCGAGGTTTTGGAGGAGGTCCGGCGCAAACCTCATGACGCCGCGACTGCAGCCCTCGGTGCGGCCGAGGAGAGTCATCCCCTTCGTCGCCAGCAGGCGAAAATCGATCGTATGCCCGCCGTGCGCTCCGCTCACTGCAATCGTCACGTGCTCCTTTCCGACCTCCCGGGCAGCCGCATCCCACTTCCCAAGAACGCCCAGCCACCAGCAGTAGTCGCGCCCACGGTACGCGCGCGGCGGACGCTCGTGCGGCCCCACCGACAGGAAGACCTTCCGTCCCGCTTCGAAAAGCTCTTCGGCGATCTGGGTTCCGGAGGAGCCTGAGCCGACGATCAGCACTGCGCCATGGGGAAGTTGCGCGGGGTTGCGGTATGCGGTCGAGTGCATCTGCAGCACGCCTGTCTCGGCGGGCACCATGGCGGGCACGTTCGGGCGCTGGAACGCGCCGGTCGCGGCCACGACTCTGTCGGCCTCGATCGCCCCCGTAGACGTCTCAACACGGAAGCCGCGCTGCCCGACCTTCCTGTCGACCTTCAAAACCTCGACTCCGCACCGGACAGGCGCCGCAATCTTCTTCGCGTAAGCCACCAGATAGTCTGCAACGGTGTCCTTAAGTGGAAAATCGTCTGGCCTAACGCTCTTGTCGACATCGCCGAAGGTGAGACCGGGAAAGCGGTCGTGCCACGCGGGACCATTCATCACCAGCGAGTCCCATCTCGCTGAGCGCCAGCGCTCAGCGACCCGGTTCCGCTCGAGAACGAGGTGAGGCACGCCGTTCACGCTCAGATGTTCGCTCATGGCGATGCCGGCCTGCCCGCCGCCCACAACAAGTGTATCTATCTTCTCAACCGGCATGCCCCACTCCACCGTGATTAAACGAACGCCTTTGGTCCGGCTGTTACTATATTGGCTGGCTCTGTCCCAAAAAATCTTGTTTGATTTTTTTGCCCCCCGCCCCCAACTCCCTGGAGGCGTGTTCTCGGCCTCACTGTGCCTCTCTCATTGCTCGGCCGCGCCGACGAGGTGATAGAGTGAGGTGGCGACGCGAGTTTGTTGGCCTAGTCGCGGTGCAGCCGTTTAGGAAGCCAGCGATCGGCTGGGCAAACCAACGTAGTTGATGCTACATTGCGGCCTAGTTCGTCCGATGAGCAACAATCATGGTCAAGCTAACCACCAAAGAGGATATCGCGCTGCTCGTAGAAGAGGCTTCTGAGATGTTCGAGGAGACCGGTTGCGTCCCCGACGTTGATGGCACGAAAGTACGCGCGGAAAAGATCGTCCCACGTGCAAAGCGATACATATTGGAGACAATCGACAACCCCAAGGCAAGCTACGATGCAACGATATGGCATTCGCCGGGGTATACGTTGGTTCTCTCGTGGCTGTCACAAAAATGGCTGAAGTACTGCCACAAATTAGCACCTACCGTCCTTAAAGACGCTGATCTACGCCTGCCCAAGGACCAACGAAAGCTATGCCTCGATTGGGCCGCAGATGAGTTGACCCGACAAATCACCCGGCGGCGACAGAGGTTTCACTAAGGCAAGCACAACGATGAGTAAGCTGGTTTCGCCGAAACCTTTGCGGAAGGTGGCCGCCATCTGTGCATATTCCCAGGACGATCCGCCGTTGAGAAATCCGATCATCGGGCATTGCCGTGTGCTGCGCGCGGGCCGCCAGCGGCTACGCCACCCACCGCCGCACCGCCCAGCAGATATTCCCGGTGCCGGAAGAGACGCTCGCGATTGAGCACAGCGACTTCCCGAAACATTGGCCGCGTATTGGCGGCATGGATTTCGGCTGGGATCATCCCTTTGCGGCGGTTGAGCTGGTATGGGATCGCGACACCGACACCGTCTATGTAACCAAGTCTTACCGCGTCCGCGAGATGACAGCCGTTATTCACGCTGCAGCGCTCAGGCTTTGGGGCAAGAACCTTCCCTGGGCTTGGCCGCGCGATGGGCGCAGAGAGACGGCGCCGGCAAGCCGTTGGCCGATCAGTACCAGGCGCAAGGCCTCGAGATGCTCGGCGTGCACGCCCAATTCGACGATGGCTCGGTCGAGGCCGGTCTCGCGGACATGCTGATTCGGATGGAGAGTGGGCGTTTCAAGGTTTTCAAGCACCTTACCGATTGGTTCGACGAAGAGCCACCGGCCGATATCTTCACAGAAGGTCTAACCCGCACGAACGTCAATCAGGGCCCGGTGTGGGTAACGTTTACGCCCCTGCTCGGCATGTCGGAGACAGTGCGGCGGTTCTTGCTCGAGCCGTCGCCCGATCGCAG
>DATLIT010000242.1:0-4273 GCA_035539295.1 Terrimicrobiaceae bacterium
GTTGAGAGGAAGTCCCGCGGTTAGAAGCAACGAAGGATCCTTTCCGTTGGCAAGCCAATCCGCCTGTGAGCGGTCAATTTGGTTGCGGATCCGCAGTTTTTCACGATTCGAAGCGATCCAAGATTTGAGGCGCGGCCAGGAGCGCAACAAAGCTTCATGAGCAACGCTCACCGCGCGCTTGCCGTTCTCTGCCTGGGTCGCCACGAGAAGACGAGCATCAATGAAGGAATCAACAAACGTCCGCGCTCCGGCCAACTCGGACGGGTCGGTTGTGGATATTCGATACGGGTTGAGGAGAAGATCATCGTAAAGCGCTGTTCGGCGGACGGGCACGTTTCCACCGCCAGAAATCGAGAGGAGCTTACCAAAAACCGCGTTCAGGGAGGGGGTTTGACGATCTTGAGGCAGGAGAGCAAGGCATTCATCTGCCTTATGGGCAATAACCCCCTCCAAGCGGTTGAACGACTCATAGTCCGCCCATCGCAGGATCCCATCTCCCCGTTGCGCCTGGCGGATGTAGAGTTCCTCGAGGGCAAACTCCAGCAAAGGCAAAACTTGCGGGTCCTGGGCGGCCGCATCGCGAAGAGCCTCGTCCAAAGATTGGCGGGTTTGTGGCTCTACGTCAAAACGTAGGCCAGCCACTTGCGCAGGCTTGCGGATGATCTGCCCGATCTCGACAAGCGTCGGTGGCGCCAGATGATATGAAGCGGTGCCCTGAGCAAGTTCGAGAAGGACCGGGGATTCTGCAAGTCGATGATAAAAATCGCTGCGCAACGTGGTCAGAATCACGGCAAAACCCGAACGTGCCAGACCGGCGACGGCCTCGACAAAACCGCCACGGACTTGCGGGGCGACGTCCCCAGTAAAAAGCTCGTCAAGCTGGTCTATCAGCAACGCCAAGCACGGTTTAGGTGGAACCAGAGCGCGGAGGCGACGTTCTAAACCCTGCGCATCGGCGTTGCGATTTTCAGCGCGATATTTGTGAATTAGTTGGCTGATCTCAACCTCCTGTCTGGCGCGTTCCCGTTCACTTGCGATGAGCAGTCCGGTCTGGGTTCCCTCGAGCACGGTTTCGGCCCCACCTTTCTCGAAGCGTTCCGCCAGTGTCTCCGCCGTCGATCCATGGACCACCAGCTCGGGCAAGCCGCTTTCGCTGAGCACGGCTTGGGCCAGACCCAAGAACACGTTGCTCTCAGCGTCAGACGGCTTCATTACGGCCCGCCTCCATAGCCCGATTCCATCGATAACCCCTGGTTCCACCAGCGTGGGCATCACTCCAGCGCGCGCCAGAGAAGACTTTCCCGATCCGGAGGCACCGAGCATCAGGAGGAACCCTCTGGGATCGTCCTTATCGACCTGCGTCTTTCTTAGACTCTCCACGGCCGCCCCGATCGCCCCAGTTCGTCCGAAGAAGATCGGACTGTGCTCGAATTCGAACGGTTCCAAGCCACGAAATGGCGATCCCGCGGTCCAGGTAGCTCGCGCCGGAATCTCGCTCGCGGGACGCACCGGAAGCTCGGGACATAGACGCTCCACGATCTTGCGCAGCTTGATTTCGATCAGTTCCTCGAACTCAGCGAGGGTCTTGTAGTCGGTGAACGACCCGACAAAAGCATCCTCGCTCGTGTCGCGTGTCCACTGATCAATAAATTGCTTGAGGGCGCGCCATTGAGCGATGCGTTCATCATGAACTTCTGGGGGATCGGGAGGAAACGGTGGAATCGTTCGGTTGATCCAGACATGAAGCTCCGGCAACCCTGCTCGTCGCTTTTGCCCCTCCAAGGCATGCGCGATTTCGTATTCGGTGCCGGAGTGGGCGGGCGAGCCATCTGGGAGCTTGCTGGCCGAGTGCAATCGCGACCCAAGGCGCGACCACAAAAAACAGAGGACCACGTCGAAATCGGCTGGATTCGGAATCTGAGCCTGGAAAGATTTCGAAAAATCGAAGGGTTCATACTCCCAAAAGTAGGTTTCCAGAACAACACGCTCGGCAAACTCGGCGTTCAATCGGCTAATTACCTCACGAGCTATTCGTCGCTCGTGTGCAACATCGCCCGGCGACGAGATAAAGATCCGGAGTAGGGGAAGCCCTGTAAGCGCTGTTTTCAATTCAAGCAATCAGACCATCTGGAGCAGCAAAAGGCAATTCGCCCGGCAAGGTGTGAAGAACGAGCAATCGCGGCAAAAGAAGACCATGCTTAAATGCGCAATTAATTATTATTCCAGCCGTTCGAACGAATTACGTCGATTGTTACGCATGAGAAATAAAGCGCTGGCCTACAGGGTATGCGACGAAAGGTTTACTCGAATATCTCTTTGTCAACCTGATAAACTTTGAAGTATGGAGTCTGGAAAATCAAATGCAGGTAGTTTGGAGACCGGGAGGGATTTCTAAAGAGCGTGATCGCGAGCTGGTTTGACGGCTCACTTATTCGGCCGAGCACGGCGTACGAATTGTCAAGCAGTCGATCCGCGTCACAGACCACAACAAAATCGACGTGGCGCGTTCGGAGAATAGACTTGGCAGTCTCTTCATCCTGTGAAGTGAAGAAGCGAGCGGTATCCAAGGTGCCTGCGAGACTTTCGTGTGAACTGCCCGCGACACCGTTTTTTCCCGACCAATACACCAGTTGCGGTGTCAACCACCAGGGCGCCAGAATCCCGTCGCCGTTCTGAGCCTTGAGAGCCATGGCTGCACGACGAACTTGCTGACTTTCGTGGAGATTTTCGATTACGGCACGCGCAGCTTTTCCCTGCGGAAACAGCTCATTTTCAAGGGACAGAGCTACCGGCCAGAGACTTGCGGCAAAGAGCGCGTAACCAAGCCAGCTTTGGCGCACGACCCTCAGCGCAAACGGCATCGCGAGTGCGCCGCTCAGCGCCAGAAAATAACCCCATCGAGCATTCCAGCCGGTCAGGGCCCCCGTGGTCAGCAAAAGCGCCAGCCATACCCAGCAGATCCTTTCGTTTCGTCTATATGTCATCCACGCCAAGCCAAACGGCATAAGGAGGGAGAGCCACCCAATCCAGGCAATAGCGGCGGAGACTGGATTAAAGGATTGCAGCTCGCCGATTCTGCCAGCCCACTGCAAGAATGAGGACATCGGAGTTCGCTCGAGACCAGCTCGGGGGAATCCCTCAAGCAAGACGGCTATCAAGGCAATCACCGCTGCCACCGCCAGTGATGGGATCCACGCTCTCACGAGACATTGACTGCGCCACACCAGCAGCCGGACAGTTAATACAAGGGCCAGAAGCAGAAGCGGTTCAAACCAGGATACCCAAAGCGCGCCACCCCAGGAAAGACCCCACCAAAGCAAAGGCGCCGTCGACCGCCGCGTCCACAAGATCGCTTCGGCCATTAGTCCGCTCGCGGTCAAGAGTAAGATCAGGGACTGGTGATCGGGTCTGCCGACCGCGAAGCCGTGAAGGATTACTGGCGAAGTCGATAGAAGCACCATCATGCTCCAGCGATAGGGCATGGTCATCGCCTCCGCCCACAGCCCTGCCAGAAGGATGAGAAGCGCGCCGAGGGCTGGTGAAATCCATGCGCCGGCGAGATCCAGGTCGACTCTGGCGCCGAGAAGTCGACCGAATCCAACAATCAAGTAGTCCATTGGCGCAGTCGTATGCGGACGAACTCCGTAGGGATAGTTCTCGAACGCGTGCCGGGTGACCAACGTGCCGGGGTGCTCCGAGATAATTCGCGCTCGCGTCATCCGCGAATAGCAGTCCGCGTCTACGAAGTGCACTCCGTCCGGCAAGAGCACAAAGCGAGCCTTTTGGACCTGAAGGTAGCCAAAGATGGCCAGGCAAACCGCAATTCCTACGAACAATGCAAGTTTTCTTGTCAGGCCCAATATCTTGTGTGGCTCAGCAGCCTGCGCCACTAAATACTGCATATTGGACGGCTTTCTAGGGTAAAAAAACATTGTGTATCAAGCCGAGCATTCGTATGTTGGGGGGCTTTATAGGAACTTGCAGATTTGTCCGAGATTTGATGCCCCAAGATTTGACGCTTTCCCAAAGATCAGAAAAGTACGACGCTTCCAAAATAGATAAGCTCGAGGGGCTTGCTGGGGTCCGTCAGCGCCCGGGAATGTATATCGGGCCAACCGACGAGCGAGGCTTGCACCACTGTGTCTTTGAGGTGCTCGACAACTCGATTGACGAGCATCTGGCTGGCTCTTGCTCACGCATCGACATAACCCTGCATGTCGACGGGTCATGCTCGATAAAGGATAACGGACGCGGCATTCCTGTAGATATTCAT
>DATLIT010000243.1:0-2360 GCA_035539295.1 Terrimicrobiaceae bacterium
GCACGACTCCGTAGAGATATCCTTGGTCTTCCTCGGGGATGAATCCGGAGGGCATTTTTGCACCGATTCCGCCGCCGGCCAATCCGAGCAGCAAGATCAGCAGAAGGCTGATAAATATCTTTCGGATGAGGGAGCCACAGACGCGGCCATACACGTCCGTTGCTTTGCCAAAGCCGTTATTGAAAGCTCGGAAGAAACGCGCCAGCGGGCCTCTGCCCTCCTTCTTGGGGCGAAGCAGCAGTGCGCCCAGGGCTGGGCTAAGCGTAAGCGCATTAAAGGCGGAAATGATTACAGAGACGGCCATGGTTACCGCGAACTGCTGGTACATCGCTCCGGTGATACCCGGGATAAAAACCGTCGGAATAAACACGGCCGAGAGAATGAGCGCGATCGCCACGACCGGGCCTTGCACCTGCGACATTGCCTTCATGGCCGCCTCGGGGGGAGACAGCCCATGCTCAATGTGGAGCTCGATGGCTTCGACCACCACGATGGCGTCATCAACGACAAGTCCAATCGCCAAAACCAGACCGAAGAGCGACAGAGTGTTGATAGAGAACCCCAGCAGGGGAAAAATGGCGAACGTTCCGATCAGCGAAACCGGCACAGCAATCAACGGAATAAGGGTCGCCCGCCAGCCCTGCAAAAAGATGAAGACCACGAGGATCACCAAGGCCATCGCCTCGAAAAGCGTCTTGACAATTTCCTTCATGCCCTCGGTGACCGCCAGCGTCGTATCGAGCGCAACCACATAGTCGAGATCAGCGGGAAACTGCTTCTTCATCTCCTCCATCAGCGTCCGCGCCTTCTTCATGGTATCGACCGCATTCGAACCCGGGAGTTGATAAATCGCCAAGATGGCTGCGTTCTGACCGTTAAAGCGCCCGCGCAGGTTGTAAATCTGTGAACCGAGATCTACGCGGGCGACATCCTTGACGCGCACGATCGAGCCGTCCGAATTCGCGCGAATGACAATGTTCTCAAAGTCCTGAGGCGTAACCAGCCGACCGGTGGTATTTACCGAAAACGTGAAGACCTGTCCTTCCGGCACAGGCTCGCCGCCGATCTGGCCCGCTGGATTGACATTGTTTTGAGCCTGAACGGCTCGAATGACGTCCGGCACGGTGATGTTCAGCGTCGCGAGTCGGTCAGGTAACACCCAAATCCGCATGGCATACTGCCCTGCTCCGTAAACATTCACATTCCCCATTCCGGGAACGCGCGACATCGGGTCATTGATATTGATGTAACAATAGTTCGCGAGAAATGTGGGATCGTAGGTCCCGTTGGGCGAATAGAGCACGAAAACACCAAGTGGCGAGGAGCCTGACTGATCGACAGTGACGCCGAAGTTGCGGACATCCTGCGGCAACTGCGCCGACGCTTGGGTTTGACGCATTTGCGCCAGGATCTGATCTGTTGTCGCAACCGTCGATGTGTCGAAGATCACATTGAGGGTCATCATGCCATTGTTGGCGTTGACCGAGTACATGTACTCCATTCCCTCAACACCGCTCATTTGCTGCTCGATCGGAGTCGCCACCGCGGCCTCCACCGTGAGCGCGTCGGCGCCGACATAGGTCGTGGAGACCTGAATTTGCGGAGGAACGATGTTCGGAAATTGCGCGATCGGCAGCCCTGCCATCGCCACGAGACCAACAATGACGATGATGATTGAGATGACCATCGCCACAATCGGACGGCGAATGAAAAAGTTGGACATATGCCGTTCGCTGGGTTTGCCTAGTCGCCGAACCTCTTCTGCGAGGATCCTGGGACAACAGCGGCGAGGGGCGCCACTCTCCGATGGGCGTCGCCGGTCTTCGTGTCAGGAGTTGGGCTTTCCTCCGACTTCTCCACTGGCGAGCCCGGCTTCACCTCCGGCTTGGCTGCAGGGGGAACATAGGGTTCTGGGTTCACTTTCATTCCGGGCCGCATCTTCTCCACACCGCCAACCACAACCTTTTCTCCGACCTTCACTGGTCCCGTTACGACTTGCAGGTGTCCCTTGGTGGGACCGAGCTTCACCGGAACAGGCTTAACGACGTTGTCCGGACCGAGAACAATCACCAGATAATTTCCTTGAAGTTCGACGGTGGCGGCTTGCGGAACGACGAGGGCATCTTTTAGTTCCTGCACCGGGGCGGTCACGCGAGCGAACAACCCGGGTCTGAGCATCTCGTCGTCGTTCGAAAAAAGCGCGGTGATTTGGATCGTCCCCGTGGCAACATTTACCTGTCGGTTGACAAAATCAAACTCGCCCTTTTCCGGGTAGACGCTTCCGTCGGCGAGAGTGAGTTCCAAACGCGATTTGAGCTGCCCGCGAGGAACAACGACATCTTCATTTAGTTTCTTGAGCC
>DATLIT010000244.1:0-4824 GCA_035539295.1 Terrimicrobiaceae bacterium
TCAGCGTCAAAATGAGACGCGATGGCCGTATATTGAATGCTCGCAGCGAACTCGTATCCAATCTGCTCGTTGATTTTGTCGTTGAGAGTCTGGGAAATCAGCATGCCCCTGAAGTTCTGTGCAGGTGCGACAAACGTCAAGCCCCGCAAGCGTCCACAAATTTTTCGCAAGCGAACGCAAGACGAAAAAGGCTGCTTCAGAAATCTTACGCCGATGCGCTCTCGAATTTCGCATGGCGACCGCGGTTCAATCGAAAACACTGCTTTTGCCGCCAATCCCTTGCTGGCTGCTGGAAACCTGACAAACGCGCAGATGAACGGCGGGCGGGCGCTGATCCCGCTTCTGCCCCGTTGGGCTGTGCTGTTTCGAGGTGTGAGGACATTTGGTCGCGTCGTCTATGTTTGTGTAAACCACGGTGCTACCTTGGGTCACGTAGGTCCCTATCCTGAGATATGGAGTACCCCGTGTGGCCAAGGCGGATAGGATGACGATCGCGGCTTAAGGTTCTTCTTCTCAGGCTGTGCGTATGGGTTTGTCACGATCGAACAGCAAGAAGCAGGCTGGCTCTATGCTGTCGAATTCCAGGATTTTCACGGCGAGGTGATCCACAAAGTCTTGCTTACTTCCGAATCCAATCTCGATGCGTTCCTTTGGTGGCTTAAAATAAATCAGGCTTCGAATTGCCTGTCGGGATCTGCACCGGAGAAGCGATCGTTCGACCGCGTCACTGGCCCCCGGTTTGACGTGCGACGTGCGAGCCAACTCTCCGCCGATATTCTGCGTGATCTTTTGAGAACGATGATCGAGACAGAGACTCGGGTCCGAATTTCGGCCGAAAACGACGGATTGAAGCAGAGCCTCAGCATCACCTCCAGCCGTCTCAGGGAGGATCGGTCCTCAATCTATTTCGGCGACGAGGAAACCGGCTTGCAGTTGCGACTTGACCAACTCTCGGGCATTGCTCTGCATAGATTGGCGAACCCCTCGACGTGGAGAGTCCAGGTTTGCCGACCTGGAGGTTTTTCGGCTTGTGCCGTTGAGTTTGCATGCAGTGAAGTTTCTCAAAAGTTGGAACTGGTGCTTACAGGCTTAGAGATCTGGGAGTAGGGACTGGTTTCAGTCTTAAGGTTTTCCCGCGCCGCATCATTACTAAAAAGTGCGCAACCATCGGCGCGGCGCGCGGTTGCATCCTCAAAGCATGAAACACATAACTCTTTTATCAATGGCAGCGGTGATTGGTGCGGCGGCTGTTGCCATTTCGCAACCGACCGCCTCAGACCCGACATCGGCGGTTACTCCTGCGCCGGAAGCCTCGAGTTCCACTTCGGTATCTGCGCAACCATCGACAACCTCGACGCCGGCAGCGACTGAGACGAACGTCTCTCCAACGTCCTCCGACGCGCAGAAAAGCTGCGGCTATACGGGATTCAAGGGTGCACACGGGAAGTCTGGCGGTCTTGGCTGGCGAGATCGTGACCAATCTGATCGGATGGAAAAGAAGCTTGATCGCCTCTTAAATCTCACCGATGAGCAAAGGCAGAAGGTTGGGGAGATCATTCAGGCGAGCAAACCGAAGATCAAAGCCATCCGAGAGGAACAGTGGGCGAAAGTCCGCGCAGTGAGGGATGAAACCCGGCAGGAGATCAGAGCGCTGCTCACCCCGGCTCAGCAAAAAGTGCTCGACGACGCCCACCAACTCAGAGAGCAGGCTTGGAAACTCAAGCAGGAGTCCAGGAAACTTCATCAGGAGTCTGAGGATCAGTCGTAACAATCTGCCAATCGAGAAAAGAGGGCGGCCTAGACAGGTCGCCCTTTTTTTTGAGGTTCGCGTGCGGTAGCGGACCGTCTGGGGGCCTCTCAGCGGCCGATAGATAGCACGCTCTACGATGAAAACATCCTCGATACAGAGTGCCTCTAAGCCAAGGCAAGCAGCGAAGCGTTCGCTGTTTTCTCTTGCTTAATAAGATGGCGCAGTGCCTCGAGGATCCAATAGGCGACCGAGGCGGGCGGTTCCTCATAGAAGCGATGCCAAGCCAGCGCTTTCTCGGCTTCGTATGTTTCCTCGCTGTGATCTCTTAGCCAGGCCAATCGAACGGCGTGCCCGATCAACACGTCGAGAACGATATGCGCCGTAATGCGGAAGTCGCGATTCTTTTGACAGAACTCACTAAGCGCAGCGAGCGCTTCGATTGTCAGGTGCCGATATTCCGGCGCGTTAATCTTGGCCAGGAGATGCTCGACGGCGAAGGCAAAATTCTTTTCGCCTTGGGTCATTTCTGCCAAAAAGGAGGCGCTATCCATACGGTTGCGCCGTTCCAACTTGTCGCCGATGACCAAGCCACGGCAATGGTGGAGAATTCGCCACACGCTCGGGTAGAATTCCGGGGGAGTCTGACCCAGCGCGCCGGCCCGAAGCCGATAATCCAGCCAGCCGGCCGCAGGGGCGGGCGGGCCGAGAAAAGGCGTCTCAGCTGCCGGCGCCTCCGGGTGCCACTTCAATTCGCAGCCGGGTTTAACGCTAAGCGTCTCCTGAGCTTTCAGTAACTCAGCAGCTTCCGCGTAATCGGTGAGAACTTTGCTTAAGCGCGCCTGAATCTCGGATGGCGAAAACCTAAGCAACCTTTCGTAAGCTTCGTCTTGGGTCAATTTTGATTGCGCTGCGACTTCGGCGGTGAGCAGAAGAATCAAGTGACCCACGCGGAGGGTCAGAAAGCCTTGCAGCAAATTGGGATCGAGTTTCATTAGGGCATCCAAACCAAGCAGCATTTCCTGGGTGAGGACGCGTTCACGAACGTCCTCGCGCGAAAATCGGGCAATCCGATCGGCGACTGCCTGGCTGGTCATGGGCTCCATGATCAAGGAATCCGGACTATAAGCCTTGCCGACGAGGATCTGCTTTTGGCGGATCAACAGGTTGGTGACAGCTTCTTCCAGACCAGCATCGACCCAGTCTCGCAACCCTGCGACTCGCCGAAGCACACTCCAATGACCTCCCCAACTCGCCTCCTTCCAAAGGCGATCCAAAAACGCCTCCAACCGGATGGACCCGTTCGAATCTGACGGACTGCTGCCATTCGCATCTGACCACGGAATTTCTGCGTCCCTTCCGAGCAAGAGCACCAGACCCTGGAGGCACTCTGCCTGCTCGTAAAGATTGTCGCTCGCTTGCAGCCGCTGTATCAGCCGGGAGCGGTCCTGCTCTCCTTCGAGCTCCAACCTTAGTTCTTCCGCCGCACTAAGCGGCGCGTCATTGCTTGGATCGCGTCGCAATTTCGGGGTAGCCACTTCCGCGAAATGACGATTCGCCTCAGGCATCGCTCCGATATTTGTATCCAAGGACATCCAGGTTGCCGATGGCAGCAGCTGAGTCAGAGAACCGAGACGGATCGTCACCGGTCCACAATGCCCGTCGCGCCATTCTTGTAGCAAGGCGATGAGATGCTCGCTCTTGGAGGCGATGTGTCGCTGGCCCAAAGGGACGACCAGGGTTGGACGACCCTGGCCCTGCCAGTTGCGCGAGAGATAGGCGACCTCGCCGCGCAGGCGCTGGGCGAGGATAGCCATGTCCATAGCAAGGTAGTCCTGATCGGCGAGCAGCGACGGGGCAAATGCCAACCGCCGATCGCCTAGTCTGTAGAGCCGAGAAGTGGTCAGAGTCCTTAAACGACGCTGCGGACGGCCGGTAAGTCCGAGTGTCGGGATTGCTCCTTGCGATGCATAAAATTGGGCCAGTTCCTGCGCCGGCCTTAGTTCGATCGCATCCAGCTCATCCACGCGTTCGACCACGATCCCGGAGTCCGCCAGATGAGCCTGAGTCTGGGCATCCTCCGCAAGAACAGCGGCTTGGACAGCAACAGGCGGTTTCGCCCGCTGACGATGGCGTCCCAGTGGATCCAGATCGCTGCCCTCGAGAAGACCATCCTCCAGCATCTGACCCAACCACCAGAGACTTTGTGCCCAGACCAGCGGAACATTCTCGTTGGGCAGGCGTGTTTGGCTGCCGGGATTTTTCTTTTCCGCCTCGATGCTGGAGGCAGGAACGTAATAGAGCTCAGGCAAAAGTCCGACGCCGTCGCGTTTCTCTTCAAGCCCCTCCAAGCGCGTGCGATACTCGGCGGCAATTTGACTTTCACCGCGATAATGTGCGTCGAGAAGCAGGTAAGCGAAGAAAAGCGGCCACTCGCATTCGATGTGCTCGAAAATCTTCAGCTCGCTCAGCTCATAGTAGAGTCGATTGGTGTCTTCAAGGACGGTCTGATGTCCATCGCGAAGGAAGCGTTTGCAACCGTAGCGGCCCTGCAAACGTTCGACGATTTTTGAGCGCGTTCTCTCAGTAAGTTCTTCGTCGTCGACGGCGAAAGCGGGAAAGCCGATAACGGCTAAAGTGGCCGCATCGACCTCTTTGGAGGCTGATTCCCAGGGCAGCAGACTGTGGAGCGTTATTTGGGCGCGGGCGATCTCGTCAGGGAGGACGTGCACCTGGGTTGTTCGGTCCCCGCGTGAGCCGTAGAGGTCAAAACCGTCCAAGGCCTCGAGAGCCGCCAAGGCAATTCCCACCGAGCTGGAATTAATCTCGCGATTGCCGCGATTCATCTTGTGGCCTCGCTCCCAAATTCCGTAGTCCGGGGTGCGATAAGCACGGCCAATGTAGTAGATCAGGTTTTGAATAAAGGCGACCTCGACCGGGCTCCAGATCAAGTCGATGCCTCCGGCGATCATCTGAGCCATGGTCAGCAAGTAGAGTGATGTGGCGTCGAGTTGGAGATGGCCCCATTGGTCATCTGCCACGATTGGCCGTCCGGTCGTCGTCTCGTACTTTGCGTG
>DATLIT010000245.1:0-4582 GCA_035539295.1 Terrimicrobiaceae bacterium
TTTGGCGAAGCCCTCCTCCGGACGGCATCTGCGACTCGACCAGCGGAAATCTCGGGCGATTCTCGCCTTTGTACTCATGGCACTACTTGCGGGCCTGGCTCTGCTGCCGTTTGCGTCAAGATCGCCTTGGCTGAGTGTGCAAACGTGCGCCTTTAAGGGTGCTACGGGTCTTCCATGCGCACTCTGCGGCGTCAGCCGTGCCACCCAGGCTGCCCTCCGCGGCGACTTCGCGCGGGCATGTTACCTCAATGTGGCTGCACTGCCGGCCATTGCGATGGTGACCAGCGTGGCCCTCTTGTTATGGTATGAGGCCCTTAGCGGCAGCGCAGTGATCGCTTGGGGGAAGTTTCCGAAACGGATTCGACCGCTTCTGCCGCTTCTGCTGGTGGTTTTCTGCGTATACTGGATTATTCATCTGGTCGATGCGGTGCGCCGTGCGAAGTCTGAGCTCGTTGATGTTCGCAATCCAATTGCCCGCTTCATCTCCGAGCGGTTTTCAGATTCGCAGCGGTGATTTGCGCTCGACTTCCGCACCGGTAAAACCTACACGGCCTGACCAATGAATTGGTTCTATGCGAAGGATGGCCAGCAAATCGGGCCCGTGGACTTCTCTGAAATCGAACGACTTCGTGCTGAAGGGCAGCTAACGGATGATACGCTCGTCTGGCAGCAAGGGATGGCCAATTGGGTCAAGCTCTCCACCGTCTCGAAGCCGACCGCTGAAAAACCTGTCGTCGAAGTTCCGGGGAGTCCACCCTTGATCCCAACGGCACCGCAGTCGGTCACAACCGCGACGACGACGCCGTCGCCCGACTACGGCGATTGGCTCTGTTGGGGAATCATAGGCATTCTCCTGCCGTGTGCCGGCCTCGCTGTTTACATCGCTCTGATTGTCCTTCACGTCCTCGAATTTAGCGCGGTTCGCAAAGCGATCGCTGCGGGACAGCTCCCCGAGACGGACTATAGCAAAATTCATCCCGCCCTCTTCATTCTCGGACTGGTTTGCTGTGGCGGCATTTGCTACCCGCTTTTCATGCATTTGCGAAATCGCGCGGGATATTTCAAACCCCAGCCGTACGCGGTTTGGGTGGCCATCGTCGCCGTGGTTTTGAGCATCGGGATTAACGTCGCCCTCAATCTATGGACGGCCGCCCTGCAGCAAACGCCGCACTAAGTCAGACGTTTTTGGGACCACGGTCCCTCGCGCGCAAACTTAAAAGGATAGGCAAGCCAGGAAATTCCCACCTCTCTCGCAATCGTGCGCGGAGATAGTTCAAGTAGCTTTCCGGCAGCAGCCGCGAATCATTCACGAATAGAAGAAAGGCGGGGCTCTGAAATGGACGGGGATTCTCTGGCAGGACCTGGGTAGCATAGAGAAGCTTGAAACGGCGATTCGCTCGCAAGGGCGGAGGCTGACGCTCCATGACTGCGCGAAGAAATCGATTTAACACACCGGTGCCGGTTCGTCGGGTGGCATGCTGCCGGATCTTTTCGATCGCCGTGAAGAGTCTGTTCACCTTGCCTCGCGTCTTCGCCGACAGGGCGACCACCGGCGAGTAGTCCAGGAAGAACAACTTCTCGCGGACGCGCGCCCTATGTTCGCGCAGAAGTTCGGATTCGAACCCTGAGTGAGATTCGACCAAATCCCATTTGTTCAAGGCGATAATGCAGGCCTTCCCGGACTTCTGGATGAGTCCGGCAATTTTCTTGTCCTGACTGAGAATTCCCGCGGTGGCGTCCAGGACGAGGACGCAAAGGTCCGCGCGCTTGATAGCCTGCTCGGAGCGCATCACGCTGAATACCTCGACGGACGCATCATGCTTTGAACGATGGCGAATTCCTGCGGTGTCACAAAAAATAAAAGGCCTTCCATTCCACACACCGGCCGTGTCAATGGCGTCGCGGGTGGTTCCTGGGATCTCACTCACGACGGAGCGTTGATCACCTAGGATTGCATTCACCAGTGAAGATTTGCCTACATTGGGTCTACCAACGAATGCGAGCTTCGGAGCGTCAGGAAGAATTGTGCTCTCTTCTGCCGGCAGAAGGATCTCGATCGCTTGAATAAGCTCAAGGATTCCGCCTCCATGCGCGGCGCTTACCCCAAGTGTCTTGGGAAACCCGAGGCGGGCAAAGTCCGCGGTGAAATCTTCGTGTTTGGGCGTATCGACTTTGTTAACCACGAGAAGCACGCGCTGGTGCCGGCGACGGAGCCTTTGTGCAAGTTCCAGATCCAACGGCGTGGCACCATGCTGACCGTCGACTACGAAGAGGAGCAAATCGGCGCTCTCGATGGCGATTTGCGCGGCGGCGTGCGTCTGCTCGGCAAAGTCTGGATCAGGGCTCGCACCAATGCCGCCCGTGTCGACTATCTCGAATGGGACGCGGCCGAGTCGGCAGACCGCCACGATACGATCGCGAGTTACGCCGGGTTGATCATGAACGATGGCAATCTTCCGACCTGCGAGACGATTGAATAAAGCGGATTTGCCGACATTTGGCCTGCCGACGATTGCGACGCTACGCATGCGGAGTGTCGTGGTGCCGCAACCGAGTGATCCCATCAAACAGGTATCCAATGCCGCTGATCAACGTGAACAGCCCTGCTGCGTAAACCGAATACAGATGAAAAGGCAACTGCAGCATCACCCACGCAATCGCCACCATCTGAAGAGCGGTGGCGGTCTTTCCCCAGAAACTAGGCCTGACTTCGAGATCTCCATTCAGATGCTTGAGGAGGACACAACCGGTGACAATGACTGCATCGCGCGCGATCACGAGAACAGGAAACCAGAGGGGAAAAGCGTATGTCCACTTACTCAAGCTCAGAGTAATAATCGCTGTGAGCAGCAGTCCCTTGTCGGCAATGGGATCTAAGACAGCCCCAAGTCGACTTCTTTCGCCATAGCGGCGCGCTACCCAGCCATCGAGGCAATCGGTAACGGAGGCAATCAAAAATACAATGATCGCCGCCCAGCGGTGCCACTCCTCGGGTCGTCCTTGCTCGACACTTCGGCCATAGTAGACCGCAAAGAGCACGAATAGCGGAATCAGTAATATGCGCGCAATCGTGATCTTGTTGGCCAAGGTCATAATGAAGACTCTGTGTCGTAGAAAGGCTCGTTCACAGCGAAAATTTCTGGCTCAACTTGCGCAGTGGTCGAGGAATTACAGTGGATGGGCCTGGCACTGTTGGCAGCTTGCGTGGTTGCACTGTGCGTGCCTTCGGTGCGGGATTCCTATGCCAACGGCTGGAGGTGCCTGCTGCGGCACGCCTCGCTCTGGAAGCTGCCCGGCGGCTTTGCTCTCGCCTATGGCCTTTTCCAACTGCTGGATTTTCTTCTGCTTCACTGGAGAACCGGGCGAGTTCCGGAGCTTGCTCCAGTAATTGCGCGAATGCCGTTGGACTATCGGCAGATCGCCTTGGATTCGATCCTCCCGGCCGCCGAGCTACTGGCGGGCGCCCTAAATTGCCTGGTGGCGACATTTCCGGTTTCAGTAGTTTGCGGATTCCTCTTCCTCGCCAACTATCGTGGTCTTACTGGTGAGCTAGGCTACGCCCTGTTGCGACGTTATCGAATTTGGGGTTGGGTATGGCTTGGTCTTCTCGCCGCATGCGCCTTGGCTTCGCTCCTCAAACCAGTGACGATTCTTGCCTTGCCAGAGCTGGTCACAATCCTCTCCCTCCAGGAGCTCTTGGTGGCTTCCAGTTTGGTCAACGGACTTTCGTTTGCTTTCGAGTATCTCCTCGGCACTTACCTGCAAGTGTACTTGCTTCTGATTGCCTATGGGTGGGTCCGAGGTCTTCACTTTCGGCGCGCTCGCGTGCTGCAATTTGCCGTCCGTCGCATGGGCTTCGTGCTGAAATGGGCTCTGGTCATCGTCCTTGCGACGCTCGCGCTTATTCATTTGCCGCTCTTCGCCGAGGCGTGGCTTACTGGCGATCCCATTGGCTGGAGGACCTTGGTCCTGGTGGAGATAGTGTCTCGGCCAACGCTTGCCGCCATCATGCTTCTACTCGCCACCGTGCAGATCCGTTTGGTCCTTCACAACGACTCTCTCCGCGGCGCGCTCGCGGCACATGGACGCTTCCTAAGAATGCATGGCCTCAGCTGCCTCGTCTTCTTGCTGGCAGGATTCTCGGTCCTTTTTTTGTTGCAGATTGTGCGTTTGGGCGGAGCCGCCTGGTTCGGTGCGGCCATCTTCAAGCAGGTTTGGTCGATAGTGCTGGAAATCGGGGGAGCGATCAGCGGAGGCTGGATTCTCGCGTCCTGGGTTTGCTTTTATAAGAGGTGCGAAGCTCCACAAAACATCACCTTCTAAGATGATCCTTTCGTGCCAGGACCTGTGCTGCCAGCGAAGCAATTGGAGCGAGTGCGACCAGGCTACCATTCGCGAAGTGACGCTTTCGTTTTCTTCCGGAATGTTCTACGAGTTCAGCGGCCCCGATTACCTTGGGAGGGATCTTCTCATGAATAACCTAGCTCTCCTCGAGCCGTGTGATTCTGGAACAATCTGGGTGAATGGACGGAATATACAGGAGACTTCGGAGAATGATCTCAGGCGCCTGCGCAACGAAACC
>DATLIT010000246.1:0-6590 GCA_035539295.1 Terrimicrobiaceae bacterium
GGCATGATTAGTCTCGGCTGCGCCAAGAATCTTGTTGATGCCGAGATCATGCTTGGGAGTGCACGTGCCGGCGGCTTTGAAATCACATCTGATGTTAGCCAAGCGGACGTGCTGGTGATTAATACCTGCGGCTTTATTGAAAGTGCCAAGCAGGAGTCGATCGATGCGATCCTTTCGGCACGTCAAAGGCCGGAGCAAAAGCTCATCGTCAGCGGGTGCTTAGCGCAACGCTATCAACACGAACTAGCGCGCGAACTTCCCGAAGTTGACGCTTTCGTCGGGCTAGACGAAGTGGCCTCTGCCGGAGAAATTTTTCGCCGAGTTCTGAGCGCTGATCAACCGAAGCACCCGCTTGTCGTCATTTCTGAGCGATCCCGCTACGTGCCGGACTTCCACACGGCACGACTCCGGCTTACTCCCAGCCACCTTGCCTACGTCAAGATTGCCGAGGGATGCAATCATCCTTGCAGCTTTTGTGTCATCCCGCAGATGCGTGGGCGGCATCGGAGCCGCACAGTTGAGTCGGTCGTTGCCGAAGTGCGCAACCTCGTTAGCGAGGGGGTGAAGGAGGTCAACCTGATCAGCCAGGACACGACCTACTTTGGAATGGATTTGTGGCCGGAGAAAGCGGGACCGCGTCAACCGGTAGATCCCCGGCGGGGTCCGACCGTTGTCCGATTGCTCGATGAGCTTGCATCCATTGAAGGAGAGTTTTGGATTCGGCTTCTCTACACGCATCCGGCTCACTGGAGTGACGAGCTGATCGCGGCAATCGCGCGCAACCCGAAAGTTGCGCGGTATGTGGATATGCCTTTACAGCACGTTCATGGCGAGATGCTTGGCGCGATGCGCAGGGAAACATCACGGGAACATATCGAGGACCTGATCTGCCGCCTCCGTGCTGGCATTCCTGGGTTGGCGATTCGAACCACGTTTATCGTCGGATTTCCCGGTGAAACGGAGGAACATTTCAGCGCTTTGATTGATTTCATCGAGGCGACTCGCTTCGAGCGGCTCGGCATTTTTCGCTACTCGCAAGAGGAAGGTTCGCGTGCCGCCAGGATGTCCAATCAGCTGCCAGTCAGAATAAAGAACCGCCGGTATCGCGAAGCAATGCAGGTCCAGCAACGAATTGCCGCCGAGATTGCCGCCGCACAAAAGGGGGCGACCGTTCGCGTTCTTGTCGATCAGCCGCGTATCGCCAGAAGCCAACACGATGCGCCCGAGGTGGATTGCCGTGTGGTTCTGAAGCGCAGCGCGCCCGTTGGCGAATTCATAGATGTGCGGATAACAGGATCTCAGGTCTACGACCTTCTTGCCGAGACGATCACGCGCGCGACTTTAGATTCTCGATAACCTGGCGCACGCCAGCTTCGGTAACCTCTTTGGACACGTAAGCGCTTCCGAGGCTTCGGGTGAGGACAAACCGGATTGATCCCGCCTCGAACTTTTTATCCTTACGGAGGGCATTTAAGAGAGCCTCGCTGGAAATATCCTGCGCCAGCTGAAGTGGCAGATCAAACGCATCAAGGAGGGCGCGCACTTTTTCGGCTTGCTCGACTGGTAGACCGGCTTTCTCCACCGAAAGGTCGAGTGCCGCCGAGATGCCAAGGCTTACCGCTTCGCCATGAAGGTACCGTCCATACCCTGCCGCGTTTTCTATCGCATGGCCGATCGTGTGTCCAAAGTTGAGCAGCGCTCGCAAGCCGAACTTTTCAAATTCATCCTCAGAGACGAATCGCGCTTTGATCTGCTGGTTTCGTGCGATGACACCGACAGGATCGGAGTCAAGCCTCTGCGGTAGATCATCAAGCATTGAGGCATCGCGAATGACCCCGTGTTTGACTATTTCGGCGATCCCTTCGTTGAATTCCCGTGTGGGCAGTGTCGCAAGCACCGCCGGATCTGTAATCACTTGGACTGGTTGGTGAAATGATCCGATCAAGTTTTTCCCACCACGTGCATTTACTCCTGTCTTGCCCCCGATGGCACTGTCAACCTGAGCTACCACCGTCGTCGGTATCTGCACATACGGGATTCCCCGGTAATAAATCGAAGCGACGAACCCAGCTAAGTCTCCGATCACACCGCCTCCAAGGGCTGCGACGCAGGCGCTCCGATCCAAACCCGCCTCGATCATCTGATCGCAGACTGCCTCGACCCGTGCCATCGATTTCGACTCTTCTCCGGCAGGAACGGCAATCACCGTCGGCTTAAATCCAGCCTGGTCGAGGGATGCTGTGACGACGTCGGCATACAGGGGGCCGACATTTGAATCGGTGATCACCGCACACTGGTTCGGCGGCAACACTTTGCGAACGAGCTCTCCCGTTCGAGGGAGACTCTGATATTCAACAATGCTTTCGTATTGTCTCCCCGGGAGAGGAACAAAAACGCGCTCAAGCATCGGCAGTTCTCGATGGCGGTGGGAGAATGTCGGTGGACGCAGCCACTGCGAAGGGTTTTGGAGCGTTTTTTGCGTCGGAGCTTTTCAATCTTGATGAGCCAGGCACGCGGCGATGAGGCCCTTAAAGAGCGGATGGGGAGCGTTCGGCTTCGATTGAAATTCGGGATGGAACTGACAGGCAAGGAACCAGGGATGGCTCTGGATCTCGATTAATTCGACGAGCGCCCCGTCCGGGGAGGTGCCCGATATAACGAAGCCCTTTTTCTCCATGATTTCGCGATATTCCATGTTGAATTCGTAACGGTGCCTGTGCCGTTCGAAGATTTCGGCGCGTCCATAGACTTGGTGGGCAAGGGTATTTTTACCGAGGATAGTCGGACAGGTTCCCAACCGCATGGAAGCTCCCTTCCTTGTGACGTCTTTTTGGTCCTCGAGGATGCAAATGACAGGATGGGGCGTCTCCGGGTCGAATTCGATGCTATTGGCATTCTCCAGCCCGCAAACATGGCGCGCAAATTCGATCGTGGCAGTTTGCATCCCGAGACAGAGACCCAGGTAAGGGGTGCGCGACTCGCGAGCGTAGCGGGCCGCGTCGATCTTGCCCTCTATGCCCCGATCTCCAAATCCTCCTGGCACGAGGACGCCGGCCACCCCGCGCAGGTATTTATCCGCGCCTTCTTTGCCCAGGTCTTCAGCATCGACGAGCACCAGGTTCGTCGCACAATCATGGGCAGCCCCGGCGTGGGTCAGCGATTCGTAGATGCTCTTGTAAGCGTCCTGAAGCTCAATGTACTTGCCGACCACGGCGATGCGGACGCTTTTCTTGGGATTGACGACGCGTTCGACGAATTTTCGCCAATCGCTCATGTCCGGTTCACTCGCTTGGAGGTTCAGGATCCGGCAGACGTATTCATCGAGCCCTTCGGCTTGGAAGTTTAGGGGGGCTTCGTAGATGGTATTCTCGACGTCACCCGCTTCGATGATAGCCTCGATCGGAACGTTGCAATAAAGAGACAGCTTCTGCCGAACCTCCGCGTCGAGCGGCATCTCGGTGCGACAAAGGATCACTTGCGGCTGCAGCCCGATCTCCCGCAGCCTGGCGACGCTTTGTTGGGTCGGCTTGGTCTTGAGTTCTCCGGCGGCCTTGATGTACGGAATCAAGGTTACGTGCATGACGAGCACGTTACCGACACCAGCCTCGAGCTGAAATTGCCGAATGGCCTCCAGAAACGGCAATCCTTCGATGTCGCCCGTGGTTCCTCCTATCTCCGTGATCAGGACATCGGCTTCTGAGGATGCCTCGATAGCGCGAATCCGATTTTTTATTTCATTGGTGATGTGAGGAATTACCTGAACGGTCTTGCCAAGATATTCACCACGACGCTCGTTCGCCAAAACCGTCTCGTAGACCTGGCCACTGGTGACGTTGTTCGCCCGTGTGAGCACGCAATTCGTGAAACGTTCGTAGTGTCCCAGATCAAGATCGGTCTCCGCTCCATCGGCGAGAACGTAGACTTCGCCATGCTGGAACGGGTTCATCGTGCCGGGATCGACGTTCAGATAGGGATCCAGCTTCTGCAGGACGACTTTGAGGCCGCGCCGCTCGAGCAACGTGCCTAGCGAAGCGGCGGCAAGTCCTTTGCCTAAGGAACTCACCACCCCGCCAGTCACGAAAATGTATTTCATGTGCGGGCAGTGTATGGCAGGGGGGCAAATTGGCAAGGGAGGGAACTTAGCATCGCGCGGCGAAGCAAGATGCTCTCAAGCCTGTCGAAAAGCCGCCTGCCAACGCCGTCAGGCAACGGCGCTCAGGAAGGTCTGGTATGCGTTGCGCTGCGTCTCGCGAGGGCGGCTTCGACACGAGCGACATCTTCGGGCGTATCAACACCCATCGCCCGATGACGGGTGCGGATGACATGAATAGTGGCGTCTTGTTCGAGGGCGCGGAGTTGCTCGAGCCTTTCGATACGCTCGAGCGGAGTTGGTTTCCACAGAACGAACCGGGCAAGAAAATCGTGACGATATCCGTAGATGCCGATGTGCCAGAGCGGTGGCGAGGCCTCTGAACCAGCTTCGTCGCGCGGGAACGGGATGCGACTTCGAGAGAAGTAGAGCGCCCTGCCATTGCGTGCCGTGACCACCTTGACATTGTTCGGATTGCCAGCTTCGGACTCGTTCTCGAACGTGCTGGCCGCGGTCACCATTTCCAAGCTAGGATCGTTTTGAAGAACGTGAACGAGCCGGTCGATGAGGCGGGGTTCGACGACCGGTTCATCCCCTTGCACATTGATGATGTGCCTAAAGCCGCGCAACCTGGCAGCGACCTCGGCAATACGATCGGTCCCACTCTGATGTTTGGATGAAGTCAATGAGACCGCTGCGCCGAAAGCGAAAGCGGCTTCGGCAATACGCATGTCATCAGTCGCGACAATCACCTCGGAAAGGCTTTTCGCCGCCTGGCAACGCTCCCAAACATGCTGGAGGAGCGGCTTGCCAAGAATTGGGAAAAGCGATTTGCCAGGGAAACGGGTCGACGCCCAGCGCGCCGGGATGATCGCAGCGGCCTTCACATTTTAGCGGCAAGGACGATCTCGGCCGCCTCGACGATGTCTTTGGCAATAAAATGCGGACCAGAATCTCGATAGTTCTTGCCGTAACCGGTCAGCACCAAGATCGTTTTGCAGCCGGCCCTTCGGCCGCAAAGAACATCGGTGTCCTTGTCGCCGATGAACCAAGATTTCTCGACTGCGATCTGATGGTCGCGCTTGGCTTCCTCAAGCATGCCGGTGCCGGGTTTACGACGGACGGTTGCGTTTTCAGGGTGTTCCGGACAAAAGTAGACTGCATCTATCCCACCGCCGAGCTGTCGGAAGAGCTCCGCATTAACGGCTTCATACTCGTCGACTGTGAAGCAGCCACGAGCGATGCCGCTTTGATTAGTGATGATGACGTTGAACCAGCCATGACGTCGAAGCTTGGCGAGACTTTGTCCAGCCCCGGCTATCGCACGCACTTTCGAAAGATCCGCGGAGAAATGCATCTCGTTCATGAGCGTGCCATCTCGATCGAGGAAGACAGCTCGACGTGTTGCAGCTGTTTCGCCCTCATCCATCAGCGATTAGAATGCGTGGTTTTTCTTGAAGCTGGCCAGGAGCTCATCTTGTGTGAGGGTGGCCGTGCCGAATTTGCCGACAACAACGGCCGAGCCATGGTTGGAAATTTCGGCTGCTTCCTGCAGGGTGCCTCCCGCACACAGGGCCAGGGTGAAAAGGGCAATAGCGGTGTCGCCGGCGCCCGACACGTCGAAAACCTCCTTCGCGCGGGTTGGGGTGTAGTACGGCGGACCCTCACGGTCGAATAAGATCATCCCATGTTCACTAAGGGTAACGAGCACCGACCGAATGCCAAACTTCTCGAGAAGAGCTGCTCCGGCTTGGAGCAATGCGCTGTCCTCGAGTGGATCGTCGGATGCTCCCGGGTCGACCATTCCTGCCATGGCAAAAGCCTCGGCACGGTTCGGCTTGATCGTTGTGACACCAGTCCACCGCAGCGGGTTGCCTGGGTTTGGATCTGCAGTCAAGATCTTGCCTGTCTTTGAAATCATCGCGCCAACCTGATCAACGAAATCTTGGGTGAGAAATCCTTTGCCGTAGTCCTCAAAGATTACGCCCTCCACCTCTGGGAGCAGTGATTCGAGCCGCCGGAGGACTGACTCGTGGACCGCCTTCGGCGCGGTTATTCGCCGCTCGCGATCCACGCGCACGACCTGTTGCTGGCGCGCGATGATTCGTGTCTTTACGATTGTCGGCATTTCAACAGACTCGACGAGTGCCTCGGTAGCGATGCCTTCGTCGTGCAAAAGAGATCTCAGTCGGCCGGCGGCGGCATCCGGGCCGACCATCCCACTTATTTGGACTGCGTTGCAGAACGGCCGGAGATTTCGCGCAACATTCGCCGCTCCACCAGGATAGAACGACTCGCTCTGGACCTCCACGACCGGCACCGGTGCCTCCGGCGAAATGCGAGAGACCTTTCCCCAGACAAATTCGTCTAACATGACGTCGCCGACGACCAGCAACCGTTGCTTGCGTGCCTCGTCAAGAAGGTATTGTATTCTTTCAACTTTCATCTAATGATGCCGGCGCTTTTAACGGGGCTGCGGCTCCAACGCGAAGCTTAATTT
>DATLIT010000247.1:0-2225 GCA_035539295.1 Terrimicrobiaceae bacterium
GGCCGGAACGCTACGCAGCAACCGGAATTGTGCAAATAGTATTTTTTCTTATAGTGCAACCTAGTGTTGCAAATAACGCCCTATTTCTCCAAGAGCTCGATGAGCTTGGGATAAACGATGGCAATTTGCTGATTGGGCTGATTTGGATCAACAAAGTCGTGAGGGATCTGCTGGTCGGCTGGGAATTCGAATGTTTGGATGCCGTTCGGGCGAAGAGCACGCCAGTTGGCGATGAGTTGCTCGGTAACTACGTTGTTGGCAGCAGTGTCTGAAGCGGACGTAATCGCCAGAATCCGAGGGCATTGCGGGGGAAAGACCCGAGATTCGTCCAACACTGCCCGTCCAAGAAACATTGTTTCGCCAATGACTCGGGTGGGAAATCTCGGGTAGGCGTATGCGGGTCCTAGCACGTTTTCTCTCTGCCGGGGATCCCACCAGAAAAACATGTTGGGAAGTCGAAGAAGGAGACGTTCTATAGGTAGAAACGCCAGGTCTGGCAAATTGAACGGAGCGAAAAACGGAGCCAGCAGAACCGCCTTGTATAGATCTTTTCGATTCTGCGCCATCCAGGCCACTGTGGCGCCATTGACCGATAGGCCGGCCACGATAACGTTTTCGCCGAGACTCCGCGCCAAATCGGCTGCCACATTTCCAGCCTCAAGCATACTGTCGCCGGTAAGACCACCCCACTGCGTCGCCAGTCGGTCCTCCTCCCCGTGATAGGGTAGAAGCGGAATGAGAACGTTGTGACCCCGTTCAAACAGCTGCCGACCAAGTTCGCTAAACTGCGCAGGGCAGTTGGAGAGTCCGTGGAGAAGCACAAAAACCCGTTTTGTGGGCCGGCCATGCTCGAGAAGCTGAAGGGTGCACTTCCGCCGAACAGTCACCGGCGCAGCGGCCGCGAGGGCTTTGATCGCTTTCACCGCTTCGTCGTAGTCCAGCAATTTCTCGGCGCCATCGTGAAAAAATGGCCTTCGATTTATCGGGAGAATTACGATGGCCGCGAGCGCTGCCAGCGCTCCCACAACCAACACGGACGCCATCACGGTCGCTCGGCGCAGCGGTCCGCTATTCATCGCCGCGCATAGTCTACCTGCCAGCGAAGGCGCACGAACTCGTCATACTCCACGGGTCCGAGGCTCCCAAATAAATTTGTGAAGTTGAAGCTGAAATCGAGCGGGCAACCGATCTGCAAGCATCCAGTCGACAATCTCGTGCGGCTCAATGGAACCAAAGACCGGGCTCAGGAGCACCGCTTTCACGCGCTCCGCCAGCCGGTGATCGTTGATCTGGCTGCGGGTCCATTCGTAATCCTCACGTGATCCAATGACAAACTTCACCTCATCGCGCTGGCTTAGATACACGATATTCGAATACAAGTTCTTCCCCACCTCGCCGCTGGAGGGCGTCTTCAGGTCCATAATGCGGTGAACGCGAGGATCGATCTTGGAGATATCGTGAGCGCCGCTCGTCTCGATGAGCACGGTCCGGCCTGCGTCGCAAAGCGCCATCATCAGCGGAAGAACGTTTCTTTGAAGGAGTGGCTCGCCACCGGTGATTTCCACCAAGCGACAGTCGAACGCCAGCACCTCCGTGAGGATATCAACCAAGGTTCTCCGCACTCCCTCGTAAAAGGCATACTCGGTGTCGCAATAAGTGCACCGCAGATCACAGCCGGTCAGACGCACGAAAACACACGGCAGGCCGGCCCACGTGCTCTCGCCCTGCACAGATAGATAAATCTCATTGACCTTCAGCCGAAGATTTTGGTCCACCGCAAAAACTTGGTGCATGCAGGCGCCTAAAGCCAAAAACATTTCCCCAAAGCGTGTTGCTACGGCTTGAATCCGAGCAACTCCAGGATTTCTCCGACCAAAAAGAGTGAGCCTGTAACCAGCGTCTTTCCCCGCGAGGCTTCCAAGGCCTCCTTCGCGTCGGCAAAAATTTGATGCGGCCGGGAACATGCCGATGCGAGGATCTCGGGAGCTGCGCCGCGCTCACTTCGGACGGGAATGAGGAGGACTTCGCGACTGATCGGCGCAAGGATCTCGAGCGTCGTCGTGTAATCTTTATCAGCAAGTGCGCCGAAGATCACGTCGGCCTGTTCCGTGCCGAAGTGATCCGTCCAGTTCAGGAGTAATTGCTGCGCCGCTTGCGGATTGTGGCACCCGTCGAGAACAAATCGCTCTCCAATCATCTGAAATCGGCCTGGCCAACGAACATTC
>DATLIT010000248.1:0-15216 GCA_035539295.1 Terrimicrobiaceae bacterium
GATCTATCCTGTCGAGCCCACTCAGCTTCCCGCAGAGCTGAAAGGAGTGCTTTGGCCGCCCAAGAGTTAAAACGCCCAAACGAAGGCGCTAGGTCTGGTCGCTGGAGGTCCGAGGCCCCTTGCCATTCTGCCCACCCCTGGCGCACCATACCTCGTCTCTCGAGCCGCGGCCCGGCCTCTGACGGTTCTTTAACTCAGCGCTGTTTTATTTATGCCAAAGATCATCGAAGCACCGGCTCGCATTGAAGCACACGGCCAACCGCCCAAGGTCATCGAGGAGTTCGTTGGCAGGGTCAACTCCGCGACTGGAGCGGTGAGTGTAGCGCGCATGTTCAGCCCATCGGGTTGGAGCGAGCCTGGGCAGACACCAGAGTTTGACGAAGTCACGGTCGTTCTTCGCGGAGAGCTCCAGGTCGAGAGCGAGGCAGGTGTTCATCAGATTTCCGCTGGGCAGGCCATTATTGTCACGAAGGGCGAGTGGGTGCGCTATAGCACGCCATCAGCCGAAGGTGCTGAATACATCGCGGTTTGCTTGCCGGCCTTTTCTCCTGCGATCGTCCACCGCGATTCGGCATAGACCAGGCCTCGTGCCGTGCGCATAATTTCGACGCCTCGTGGTCCGAGATGATGCGCAACTACATTCTTTACTTACTCCTGCTCGGCGCCTGCCTCTCGGTTGGCAGGGCGCAATCGGTCTTTAAGGTTATTCCGCTCGGTGTGGAGGGTGGCAACGACGAGAGCAACCTGTCGGCTTATGCCGTGGCAGTTAGCGGAACGGACGCCTACGTCTGCCTCGATGCGGGAACACTCTACTACGGAATTAAACGAGCCTTGGTCGCTCAACTTCTCAGCGGAACGGTATTCGACGTGCTAAGAAACAACATCAAAGGCTATTTGATTTCGCATCCTCACCTCGATCACATCGCTGGACTTATTCTTAATTCGCCAGACGATTCGTCGAAGCCGATCTACGGATTGCCTTTCTGTCTCGAGGCGATCCAGGAGACTTATTTTAATTGGAAGAGCTGGCCAAACTTCGGCGACCGGGGAACGAAGCCGCTCCTCAGCAAGTATCGCTACATGGTGCTACCGGGAGATGAAGAAATGGCGCTCGAGGGCACATCAATGTTCGCCAGAGCATTCCCGTTGAGCCATGCCAAGCCTGGTCAAAGCACTGCATTTCTTATCCGGCACGCTCAAAGCTACCTTCTCTACCTTGGTGATACCGGAGCTGATGCGATCGAGGGATCAGACAACCTCGAGCGGCTTTGGCACGCCATCAGTCCGTTGATTGCTGCCGGGAAAGTCAAAGCCATTTTCGTGGAAGTTTCATTTGCAAACGCCCGACCCGCCCAGCTCCTCTTCGGCCACCTGACACCTCGACTGTTGATGAACGAGATGAAAAGACTAAGCCAGCTTTGTGGCGACGGGCTGAAGCAGTGTTCTCTGGTGATAACGCACGTCAAACCAGACAGCCCGCGTGATGACATCAAAAGAGAGCTCGACCAGCTAAATGAACTCGGACTCAAACTTATTTTTGCCGAGCAGGCAAAACTTTTGGAATTCTAAACGGTTCCGTGCCGTTGTAGCGGGCCGCCTAGGCGCTCCCCTCAGCCGACCCGTAAGGAGACGGTCGCTAGAATGTCGCTCCGACAACGCCGTGTGAAAAACGATTGAGCGATCTACCGATTACTTACAGCGACATTGTTGCCGCTCATGAACGCATTAGAGACGTCGTTCACCGAACGCCCATACTGACCTCGAGGACAGCCAATGAAGCGGTTCACGCGCGTGTGGTTTTCAAGTGCGAGAACTTGCAGCGGGCAGGGGCGTTCAAGCTACGGGGAGCTTACAATGCGCTCGTCCAACTGCCGCCCGAGCAGAAGGCCGCTGGCGTGGTTGCTTTTTCTTCGGGAAACCACGCCCAGGCGGTTGCGCTGGCTAGCAAACTTCTCGGAATCAAGTCGGTCATCGTGATGCCAAGCGATGCGCCTGTCTCCAAGATGGCGGCTACGCGCGAGTACGGCGGTGAGCTCGTCCTCTATGACCGTTACGTCGAGAATCGCGAAGAGCTCGCGGCCCGACTGGCGGACCAACATGGTCTCACCTTGATTCCACCTTTCGACCACGCCCAGGTGATGGCGGGTCAGGGCACGGTGGCCAAGGAATTGCTTGAGGATGTCGCTGGACTGGATGTCCTTCTCGTGCCGCTCGGCGGAGGCGGATTGCTCTCCGGTTGTGCCGTGGCCGCACGTGCAATCAATCCGGAATGCATGGTGATCGGAGTAGAACCCGAGGCCGGAAACGATGGAGAACGCAGTTTCAAAAGCGGCGCGATTGTCCATATCAAAGTACCCGAAACAATCGCCGACGGAGCGCAGACGCAGCAGTTGGGTAGGCACACCTTTCCTGTGATCCATCAGCTTGTGGACGACGTGATCACCGTTTCCGACGCAGACTTGATCGAGACGATGCGTTTTTTTGCGAGCCGAATGAAGCTAGTCGTGGAACCAACCGGATGTTTGGGAGCTGCTGCCGCTATCCAAAGAAGGCTTGATGTGACCGCAAAAAGAGTTGGCGTGGTGATCTCGGGCGGCAATATCGATATGATCCGCTTTGCGGAGCTGTTACTTGGACGCTGAGCGTGTCTTGGAGTCCGAGGGAACGACTAATTGTAGGGGCGCCGTGTTCCAAGAGCCCAGCGAAGTCCAGAGTCGCTTGACACAAACGCCTCTACAAACAACCTGAATGAGTTCTAAGGAAATCAGCTTACTTCCTTCCAGAGCACAGGATTGAGCTTAGAGTTGGCGATCTCACCGATTTTGCAACCGGGCAGCCATGCTTCCCAATCTTGCTGCTGGTGCTTGTTGCGCGGTTTTACCAATCTGATGCCGTCTTCCATGTAAATGACGGTCATGACGGCACGCGCTTGCGGCGATGAATTGCCGCCCGCGCGGTGAAAGGTCCAGCCGGAATGGAAGCTGATCTCTCCCAACTCGTAAGCTTCCTCCAGATACGTGAACTTCTCCGCCCCGAGCATCTCGCGAATTCTCGCTTCGCTCTCATCGCTAATTTCGAGATCCCGCCCAAATCCCAAGCGATGGCTGCGCGCGGCGAAAGCGAGTGGGCCCATCTCGAGCGGGGTAGTCTGCAACGGGACCCAGGCAGTGCAGGTATTATCGTTACTCAGCGGCCAGTAATATTGATCCGCGTGCCACGGAGTAAAACCTCCGCCCGCTTCTTTATAAAGCGCCTGGTCGTGGTAGATGCGAACCCCCTTGACGCCCATCAGCTGCGCGGCGACACGGGCGAGTCGTTTGCCAAACGAGAACTGCCGGCAAATTTCGTCCTTCGTCCAAAGATTCATCACCTGGAGAAAGGCGCGCTCATAGGTTGAGCGCTCAGCCATCGGCTTGGTGAGCGTGTTAAGACGAACGACCTAGCGGGTGATCGCCTCGCCGTAGAACTTGAGCAGCTCAGGCGAAAACAGCTTCTTAAGTTTGACATATCCCTCCGCTCGAAAATATTCGATCGCGCCCGCGGGCAGCGCAAAAGGCTCCCCCAACTCCGCACTTAGCTTCTCGGGACTTGGAGGCGGCGCTTCCATAAGTTAGCGGCGAGCTTAGATCATTCGCTAATCTCTGAACGGTTCAGAGATATTGCGCGCATCTCTAAGACAATGGTATTTTCCGATGACGCCGTCGTGAATAGTTTTGCTAACAGTTCTATATCCCGTGCGAGCAAGTAGCCCGTCCAGGATCCAGTCATAGGTTGAACGCTCTTGCTGAAAATGGCCTTCTGCATCTCTCTTGAGAAAGTCTCCCCCGGCAAGTGACTGCTGATCGATAAAGGCCTTGATAACTTCGGTGGCATTGTTCTGCTCGAGAATCACATCGTGGATATAGAGCTGACCGCCGGGCTTCAACATGGAGCGCATTCTCGCCAGAGCAATTCCCTTCCAGCGGTCGGGCAGGTGATGGAGGGCAACGTCGTCGCGATCGCGGCTGCCGGCTCATCGAGATGTTCGTAGTGAGAAACCCAGCGTGAGAAAAACGATGTTCGAGATTCCGGCGGTATTCGCCTTTGCCTTCGCATAATCGATCATCGCCTCCGAAACACCGCATGCACGCGGGCACAGCGGCGCGCGGCCGCGATGGCAAACGTCCCCGTTCCCGAACCGAATCGATCAGAACATCGCTGGATGCCAATGCGAGCAGGTCGAGCAGCTCCTTGCTCTCCGCCTCGACGTCGCGGAAATCAGCCTGGGTGGAATCGTAAATCTCAACTTCTCGCGGATTGCCGTAATCTCTTCCCACCTGCTGAAACTCGTCGAATTGCCAGGAAGTCATACCTCGAATCGGGCCACCGCAAGATGAATGGTGCTCGCGTGAGCATCAAGCGGACAATGAATCGCCAGCTCAGCTAGCAAACTTTCAACTATTGGCTCCGGCGGTGAATACCGCCGCCCTTGACATCGCCGTCGGGGCACCGTCGTTATAGGTATGTGTCGAAACATCCGATCACTTTTTAATTTCGAGCCGCCCGCAACCGACGCGGAGATTCAAGCTGCCTCGCTTCAGTTTGTCCGCAAGATCAGCGGATTTACAAAGCCTTCCCATTCCAATGAGACCGCATTCGATGACGCCGTGCGTGACGTTTCGCAGATCGCCAGAAGGTTGATCGACTCTCTTCACACCAGTGCTCCACCCAAGGACCGCGCCGTCCAGGCGCAGAGGGCACGCGAACGATCCCGGATTCGCTTCGCTGAGCGAGCAGATGGAGAGAAGGCTCCGAAGACGGCTGTGAGTACGTCCCGGCGCTGAGGAGGCGCCCGGCCGCCCACTACCGACTAGAGGTCGAGGGCTCTCTCGACGCTAGGGACAGTGTCCCTGCAGCCGTTTGGTTCGTCGAGGTGTTCCGCCATGACGGGTTCCTCGTCGGCGATGCCGAATAAGGCATCAGACTCTTTGACGGAGACCCCCTCAACTTCACGCAGCTTGCGCTGCATTGAGCGAGCCTTGGTTCCCACCGTCTCGATGTCGCTGGTCGCCTGCAGCAGCTTTCTTTGCACCTTGCCGAGCACTTCGCCAAACGTGTCAAACTGTGCTTTCACCGCGCCGAGCACCTTCCAGACTTCGCTGGAGCGCTGCTCGATAGCCAGGGTGCGAAATCCTACCTGAAGGCTATTTAGCAGGGCCACCAAAGTGGTCGGACCTGCGATGATTACTCGGTGCTCGCGCTGAATGAAATCCGCGAGACCAGGAACTCTGAGGACCTCTGCGTAAAGACCCTCGGTGGGCAAGAACAGAATCGCGAAGTCCGTGGTTTGGGGCGGGCAGAGATACTTTTGCGAAATATCGCGAGCATTCGCCTTGATGCGCACCTCGAGTTGAGTCGTCGAAATCCGGACCTGCTCCGCGTCCCGGCGGTCGATTGCCGCCAGCAGCTTCTCGTAATCCTCCTTGGGGAACTTCGCATCGATTGGCAGCCAGACGTGGGAGCCATCGAGATCGCGGCCCGGAAGTTTGATCGCGAATTCCACGGTTTCGCCATTGCCGCGAGGGCGAACATTTTTCGCATATTGTTCGGGGCTGAGAAACTGCTCGAGGATGGCCGATAGCTGGAACTCCCCCCAACCGCCGCGATTCTTTACATTGGACATCAGTGTCTGCAGGCTGCCGATCTCGCCGGCGAGTTTTCGCATCTCGCCCATGGCGATGTGAACCTGCTGCAAGTTCTCGCTGACAATCTTGAAGGAGTCGCCGAGACGTCGCTCCAGCGTCGTCTGCAATTTCTCCTCCACGGTTGCGCGCATCTGCTCGAGCTTGGCGTTATTGTCCTGCTGGATGGCTGCCAGCCTGCTGTCGAGCGCCACGCGCAAGGTTTCCGACTTCTGCTCACTGGTTTGGCTCATGAGCGCTAACTGGCGATCCAAGGCCCCTCGTAAATTGCCAAGAGCTTCGTTCTGCATCCGGAGCGAGTCCCGCGTGCTCGTGGCAACTTGGTTCAATGCTGCAAAAAGGGACTGCGCAAGTTCCTGACGTCCTGCCGAATTATCCTGGCGCATCTCTGCTGGGAGAGACTCCAGTCGCTCGCGCAACTGCGAGGCGACAACGGTTGTGTGCCAACGGAGCGATCGGCTTGAGATAAGATGGGCTATTTGGAGGGCAGCCGTTAGCGCGAGCAGAGCGCCAATCCCGATGAGAAGGTTCTCTGTCATGCGATCACCTGTCGTTGTCTAAAAAGGCACAGTTCTGCGTCACAGGAACAGAATACCCGATGGGTAGGACATTTGCGGGGGGAGGGCCAGAAATAATTGACTAGCTCCGGTCTCTCCTCAAGCGCGTCCAGGTAGGACGTCCGCCCAGATCGTGAGCAGGAGAGTCCTACGCTTTTACGATCTCCCTTCTTCCCTCTCTGAGTCGAAGAAAGGAGATCGGTATCGGCAGCGCGCTAACCGAGCCGGTAAACGATACGGGCTTTGTCGAGATCGTATGGTGACATCTCAAGTTTCACTCGATCGCCATTGAGGAGGCGGATGAAACGCTTGCGCATCTTGCCGGAGATGTGCGCGAGCACCGTATGGTTGTTTGCCAACTCGACGTGGAACATGGTGCCAGGCAACACGGAGGTGATGGTTCCCTCGATTTCAATTGTTTTGTCTTGGCTCATAAGAATGCGTCCGCGGGTCGGCACGGGTATTACGATGGGTTCCGACGTTTCTCGTCGAGAAAGGAACAGGCCACCCTGTGCCAGAACTCGCTGCGCAAAATTGCAACGCAGCAAAACACTTCAACAGTCCGTATCGGACCGATACTGTGCCTCCACTGCCGATAGAACGCAAGGCCGATTTCAACAGCTTTCCAAAGCTCCGTTTGACAAGGAAGGAGTTTGCAACGACTTTCGCGGCCAGAAAAACACATGCCATTTGCCAAGCTTGGATTGACCAAGCCACTTTTACGCGGGGTTCAATCCATGGGCTACGGCGTCGCTACGCCAATTCAGCTCCGCGCCATACCGCCCGCATTGGAAGGCCGCGACCTGATCGCTTCGGCCCAGACGGGCACAGGGAAAACCGCAGCATTCGCCCTTCCCGTATTGCAAAGACTCGGATGTCACGGCGCTCTCCGGTGCCTGGTGCTAGAACCGACCCGCGAACTCGCAACACAAATAGAAAGCTCGATCCGCGAGTTGGCGCGGATGACGGATTTGCGCGTGGTCTCTCTTTACGGCGGTGTCGGCTACGGATTGCAACGCGCAGCGATCAAGAGCGGAGTCGATATCGTCGTCGCTACGCCAGGACGGCTCGAGGATCTTCTGGCCCGAGGCGACATGCAGCTCAACGACCTGAAAATTGTCGTTCTCGACGAGGTCGATCGCATGCTCGACATCGGCTTCCTACCCGCGGTGAAGCGCATCCTCTCGAAATGTCCAAAGGATCGTCAGACGCTTTTGTTTTCAGCCACCCTTCCCCCGGAAATCGGGGAGCTTGCCGCTTGGGCTTTACGGGATGCCGAGCGCGTCGAAATTGGCGTGCAGCAAACAGTTGCTGAAACAGTCGCCCACGGCGTCTATTTGGTGGAAGGCACGCGGAAATTCGATTTGCTACTCGCTTTATTGGAATCCGCAGACTTTCAGAGTGCACTCATTTTCGCGCGGACAAAGCGTGGCGCCGACAAAATCGCCAAGAAACTTCGCTCTGCGAACCATTCGGTGGCGGTCTTGCACGCCAATCGCAGCCAAAACCAACGCACGGAGGCTCTCCATGGCTTCAGGTGCGGACGGTACGAAGTCATGGTTGCCACGGACATCGCTGCACGCGGGATCGATGTGGCTGGCATCAGTCACGTGATTAACTACGATCCGCCGCAGAATCCAGAGGATTACGTGCATCGCGTAGGGCGCACTGGCCGCGCGCAGCACGCGGGCGATGCTTTCACGCTTGTCACGCCCGAGGATTTTAAATTGCTTGCCGCCATCGAGCATTTTATTGGACAAAAGATTGAAAGGCTTGCGATTGAGGGATTCGCCGAGGGCCCCGCCCCTCTGCGAACCAAGAAACCGCCTCGTCCGCGCCGAATTCGATTTCGTAATGTCGGACGCGGTATCGCGCCCGATCAAACTCACAACCGTTACTCATGAATCTGCCCTGGAAAAATATTTATTGGAGGAATTGCGCGTTTCTCATCGGAACGTTTCTCGCTACAGTTATCGGTGTCCCTGCTTACATCTGGCACTATGGGCTGGACATCTTTCAGGTTGGTCTGTTCTTGGCTCTGGCTGCGGCGACGGGCATAAGCATTACTTTGGGCTACCACCGCCTGTTTTCCCATCTGACCTTCCAAGCGAAATGGCCGGTGAAGCTGTTCACGCTCTTGTTTGGTGCCGCTGCTTTTGAAGGATCCGCTCTGAGCTGGTGTGCCGATCACCGCAGGCACCACAAGTTTACCGATCATGAAGATGATCCGCACGACATCACCAAAGGGTTCTTCCACGCGCATATTGGATGGCTTCTTTTTCGAACGGGACCGGATAGTCCGCTGACCTGGGTTCGCGATCTGCAGAAAGATCGCCTGGCTGTCTGGCAGCATGAACACTATGTGAAGCTTGCTCTCGGCATGGGCTTCGGGTTGCCAATATTGCTCGGCTATCTCTGGGCTGGATGGGAGTCGGCCCTCGGCGCCTTCCTGATCGCGGGAGCTGCTCGCATCGTCTTCGTGCATCACATGACCTTTTGCATCAACTCGCTTTGCCATTGGATCGGCAAGCAGCCCTATTCGAGCAAGTGCACGGCGCGCGACAGCTTGCTCATGGCGTTTTTCACCTTTGGCGAGGGCTATCACAATTTCCATCATGAGTTTCAGCACGACTACCGTAACGGTGTGAAGCCGTGGCAATTCGATCCGACTAAGTGGACGATCTGGTTGCTGAACAAGTTCGGCCTGGTTACGAAGTTGCGCAGGATCCCTGAAGAAGTCATCCTTAAAGCCCAGATCGCCGAACGCTCACGGCGTCTGGACGAGACGCTCTCGGCGCGACAGACGCCGATCTCCGAATCGCTTCACACCTTGTTGCACAATGCTCAAGAGAGAATGCATGCCGCGCTGGCCCATTGGGAGGAATTGCTGGCGGAGTATCGTGCGGCAGCCGAACGTCGCAGCGAAACTTCACGGAGGCATCGCCGCGAACTGAAGCGCCGGGTTAAGGAGGCAACCGCTCGGTTGCGCGAGGCGGTGAGAGAGTGGATGAGCGCACACGAGCTCATCTATTCGGCGATTCAAGCTGCTTAAGTTGATTCGTGGAGTGCCGCGATTGACCGCGGTCGCGGCGCCAAGCGGATGGCTGCTTGTCAGCGTACGGTATAATTGGAATTAGAGAACCGTCCGTGATTGACTTGGTTGATTGTTCCTTATGACCGATCCACGTTTTGACCAACTCGCGCGCGTTCTCGTTCGTCATTCAACCAAGCTGCAGAAGGGCGAAGCCGTTCTCATCGAGCTCTTTGACGTGCCTGACGAGATGGGGATTGCGCTCATCCGTGCCACCCGGCAGGCCGGCGGGATACCGTTCTTGCAGATTCATCGCGCCCGGGTCTCTCGCGAGCTCGCGCTTCAAATGGAAGAGAGCCAACTCGCCATCTCTAGCGCTCTCGAACTGGCTCGCATGAAGAAAATGCAGGCCTACATCGCGGTCCGCGGTAGCCACAATATTACCGAGCTTTCTGATGTGTCCGAAGAGAAGATGCGGCTGGTGGCAGGGAAGCTGCGCCCGGTGATGGATTGGCGAATCAACAAGACAAAGTGGGTGGTCTTGCGCTGGCCGACTCCGGCAATGGCGCAACAGGCTCAGATGAGCACCGAGGCGTTCGAGGATTATTTTTTCAAGGTTTGCACCCTCGACTACGGACGGATGATTCCGGGCATGAAGGCGCTGAAGACGCTCATGGACAACACCGATCGGGTTCAGCTCAAAGGACCCGGAACCGATCTTCTCTTCTCGATCAAGGGAATCGGGTCCGTGATGTGCGGGGGAGATCGCAACATTCCGGACGGCGAGGTGTTTTCGTGTCCGCTCAAGGACTCGGTCGAAGGTCACATCACCTTTAATGCTCCAACAATCTATCAAGGCACTGCGTTCGATAACATCCGCCTGGATTTTCAGAATGGGCGAATCGTCAAAGCCGCTGGCAACAATACCAGGAAACTGAATGAAATCCTGGATAGTGACGAAGGGGCTCGGTACATCGGCGAGTTCTCACTCGCCTTCAATCCACACATCTTGCATCCGATGCGTGATATTCTCTTCGACGAGAAGATTGCAGGGTCTTTTCATTTTACACCAGGCCAGGCGTACGACATTGCGGGCAACGGCAACAAGAGCCGAATCCACTGGGATATGGTCAATATCCAACGCAAAGATTACGGCGGAGGCGAGGTCTGGTTCGATAGCAAACTCATCCGCAAGGACGGTTTCTTTGTGGTCCCCGGACTTAAGAAGCTGAATCCGGACTACCTGCTCAGGAGATAGATGAGTTGTCCCGGCGAGGTCTCTGCCGCGACGGCAGCACCTCGACAATAGAGAGGCATCCTGGCTGGCAGAGCCGCGCTCGAGCTTGAGTCACCTAGGCGCGCCCTGTGCGGAGACACACGGTCGCTGCAAAGCTCACTTTTCGCTCTGGCTCGTCTCGGCGGCTCTCTTCTGATCCTCATCGAAGAGCTTTCGCCAGTGGTCGAGGCGTTCTTTGACGCGCTTTTCCATGCCGTTTTCGCTCGGCTCATAGTAGACGCGCCCTTCAGGAAGGTAAGCTTGAGGAACGTAGGAGCCTTCATAGTCGTGACTATACTTGTAACCCTCTCCGTGCCCGAGTTTCTTCGCCGCTTTGTAGTGCGCATCGCGGAGATGCTTCGGGATCGCGAGAGTGCGACCTTCGCGCACCTCGGCAGATGCTTTTCCAATCGCCACGGTGCAGCGGTTGCTCTTCGGGGCGGTGGCGACGTAAACGGTCGCGTGTGCCAAAATCAGCTGAGCTTCGGGCACACCCACGAACTCCACCGCTTGCTGCGCGGAGGTCGCGACAACGAGAGCATTCGAATCGGCCATCCCAACGTCTTCGCTGGCACAGATAATAAGCCGTCGCGCGATGAAGCGAATGTCCTCACCAGCGTAAAGCATCTTTGCCAGCCAATAGATCGCCGCGTCGGGGTCTGACCCGCGAAGACTCTTGATAAAAGCACTGATGGTATCGTAATGCGCGTCACCATCCGCATCGTAGACCACCGCCTTTCTCTGGATGCTCTCTTCTGCCGCGGACAAGGTAATGTGAACGAGACTGCTTCGGTCCGGCGGGGTTGTGCGGGCGGCAATTTCGAGCGCGTTGAGGCACTTGCGCGCGTCGCCATCGCTCACTTTGGCCAAATGCGCGGCAGCGTCGTCGTCAATACGCAAGCGGAGCTCGCCGAGTCCCCGTTCTTTGTCCGTCAATGTCTGCCGTATCAAGGTGAGCAGATCTTCGGTCGAAAGAGGTTCGAGTTGGAAGATTTGCGAGCGCGACACGAGAGGGCTATTGACATAGAAAAACGGGTTGTGTGTGGTCGCGCCGATTAGGCGCAACAATCCGCTCTCGACATCAGGCAACAAGACATCCTGTTGCGCTTTGTTGAACCGATGGATTTCATCGATGAAAAGGATGGTCTTTTGCCCTGTGTTCTGCAGGCGGTTGGCAGCCTGGGCAACCACGCGCCGTATGTCGGCGACACTGCCCTCCACGCCGCTCAGCCGCTCAAAGCGGGACTGCGTGGACGCAGCAATCGCGTGGGCAAGACTCGTTTTGCCTACACCGGGTGGGCCATAGAGAATGATCGAGGATACTCGATCTGCCTCGATCGCGCGCCGCAAGAGCTTGCCCGGACCGAGAATATGACGTTGGCCGACAACTTCGTCCATCGTCCGAGGGCGCATGCGTGTGGCGAGCGGCGCGTCCGGGCCAGCCGCCTTCTCGAGTTGTTCTGGAAAGAGGTCCTGCATGGCCAAGTATCGTTCCAATCCTCAGCCTGCCGCAAGCGACCAAATGCCAGGCATGGCGTCGCCCTTAGAGTAGTCGCCTTCCGAAACGAGATGGGATCTTCACCTATAAGATCTTTTCTTGATGGCTGTTTGAGTATTGTGATGCGCGTATTAGATTATCGCTTCGATGGCCATGAAAACTCTTCTTGTTCCCGTCGACCTGAGTGATGCTGCGCAACCTGTGCTTCAGAAGGCTGCCGAACTCGCGCCGCAGTTATCGGCCAGGATCGTCCTTCTGCACATTGTTGAGCCGGTCGCCACTTACGTGCCCGTCGGGGCGACAATGGATGTGATCGCTGCAGCTCCGCCACCTGCGGAAACCACCGAGAGCCTTTCCGCTCCCGATTCGCGCCTCAAGGCGCTTGCTGAACCACTCATCGCGGCCGGCATCAATGTCGAGCCGGTGACCCTTATCGGGCTGGCAGTCGACGACATTCTCGAACAGGCCGCCAAATATCGCGCGGATTTCATCATGCTCGGATCACATGGACACGGTGCGCTCTACCATCTCTTTAGCGGCAGCGTGGTTACCGGGATTTTAAAGCGGGCGACTTGTCCGGTAATCGTCGTTCCCTCGAGATCCCAGACCTGAGCTAGGAGACGGGTTCATGCTCAACGATGCGCACTGCGTGTGTCTTATCGAGCTTTAAGACACCGCGCGAGCCTTCCGGCAGGCGAACTTTCGGGTCGGTGACCTTTTCGCCTCCCCACTGAATGCTCCCTCCTTCAATCAGACGACGAGCGTCGCTTCGAGATTTCGGAATGCGGAAGCAGCGTGCGTAGGCCTCGACAACGAGGCTCACGAAATCGCGCGCTTCGCTAGTCGGCGCAAAGACCGGCAGATCTGCATGCTCCAAATCTCTCTTGCTAAAGCGCTGTTCAAAATCGAGAAGCGAATGCTCCGCCTCGGCGGTGGAATGAAAACGCGCCACCAAGCGACGCGCTAGTTCCTTTTTGGCTTCCATGGGATGGCGACCTCTGCCCAGTTCCTCATGGAGCAGACCTTCATAGTAACGTCCCATCAGCTCATCACTAATGCTCATGAGCTTGCCGAACATGTCCGTCGGACTCTCATTGAGCGCGACGTAGTTGCCAAGGCTCTTGCTCATCTTCTGCTTTCCGTCGAGTCCTTCGAGAATGGGCATGACCATCGCGACCTGCTGTGGCATTCCTTCCTCCCGCTGCAAGTCCCGCCCGACCATAATATTGAAAAGCTGGTCCGTTCCCCCGAGCTCGACGTCGGCCTTGATCTGGACGGAATCCCATCCCTGCATGATCGGGTATTGAATCTCGTGCGCACGAATAGCCAGCCCTCGATCGATCCGGTCGCGGAAGTCCTCGCGGACCAGCATCTGCTGAAGTGTCACGCGGCTGTTCAGTTTGATGACTTCCTGAAAGCTCATGCTTTCGAACCATTCGCCATTGAAAACGATTCTGGAGCGATCCCGGCTCAAGATCTTGAAGGCCTGATCCTGATAGCTCCGCGCGTTTTCCAAGACCTGTTCGTGTGTCAATTGGGGACGCGTAGCGGATCTGCCGCTGGGATCGCCAATCATGGCAGTGAAGTCGCCGATAATTAATATCGCGTAGTGACCCAGGTCTTGAAAATCTCTGAGTTTGTCAAGCACGACGCTGTGCCCGAGATGGATGTCGGGTGCCGTCGGGTCAACCCCAAGTTTGACATTGAGCGGCCGCCCCTCGGCGAGTTTGGCGAGGAGCTCGTCGCGGCTAAACACGCTCTCGCACCCTCGGCAAAGACGCGTGAGCTGATCGGCAGGCGAGAGCATCATCCCTAGCGATTTTTGTTCAAAATCTCACGGACCTGCTCGATCGTCATGTTCTTGTCAATCTGCTCGCTGAGTTGGTCGAGGCGCCCTTGCGCACTACCTTGCGCGAGATACGGCGACGTCCTGAATGGCTGCTCTCGTCGAGAGGCTCGGCGTTCCGCCTCATGGAATTTTCCCGCACTGACCGATTCAACGGGATAGGAGGCGTCTTTGTTCCGAATCAAGGTTTTCGACCAAGTGTTTGCCTGGCCTGCTTCATAAACTTTCCTTCCAATCCACGGATTCTTGATTCCAAGGAACGAGCGAACATTCTCGTACTTTTCCGTCGAGGCCTTTTGCCTGTAGAGAAATGAAGAAGAGCCTGCCGGCGCCTTCTTCACGAGAAATCCTCCGCTGTCGAATTTCTTCCCATTCATCGGATTGATCTGCGACATGTCCGGCTTCGCGAGGACGCGCTCCAAGAGCTTTTTCTCGTCCTGCTGCGCGAAGCAGCAAGCGCCACAAAGACACCAGGCAAGAATCCAGCCTAACGTACGCACGATCGCAGACTATATAGTTCATTCCTCTTTCGGCAAGGCAGGGGACAAGGGACCGGAAGTCAACATCTCGTGGGCCGCACGGCGGTCAGCCGGCGCTGCATAAGCCTCAATCACATCCTGCAAGACCTTGCGCGCTTCCGGGTGCTCCCCCGATTGGAGAAGTTGTTCGACGTATGCTTTCGCTATCGGAAACGACCCGGGATGCAATTCGTGGGCGCGGGCCAAGTCCCGCAGCGCGCTCGCCTCAGATGCGTTTGCCTCGGCACGGCGCATAAAAAACTCGGCCTTCGCGCACCGTACCTCCCAGAGCGGACTTTCGCAGGCTTCCCAGAGTGCAGTTGCACGGTCCCAGTTCGAGCTTTCCAAGCTCAGTAGCAAGGTCCGGCCTGGCAAGTCATCGAGAAGTGAGTCGATGCCCTCGATCCACGGCCATGCGCGCTCGTAGTCGTGGGTTGCGAGCAGCCTTTGGGTAACCTCAATTTGGAAAGCGCGAAATTGTCTCGGAGCAAGTCCGAATTCGTTGACGCGTGGATCGTGTCGCAGCAGTTCGCCGGTTTTCGAGTAGTAATCCGCCAGGGCGCGAACTGGCACTACCTGAGGAGTATCCATCGCGCGGCGTATGCTGTCACGCGCAGCAGCAAAGTCGCCCTGCTCGAGGAACAGCTTCATGGCCTCGATCCAAGCCGCACCGGAGCGCGCGTCCACAGGCGCGGCAAGGAGATATGGTCTCGCTTCATTGGAACGACCCGTCGCCAGGTAGAATTCGATGAGATCGAAATTCCTTTGCGGCTCGAAAGCCGCGATGCGCTTGATGGGCGTCACGATCG
>DATLIT010000249.1:0-5209 GCA_035539295.1 Terrimicrobiaceae bacterium
CTGAGAGTGCTCGAGCCTTTTTTCGTGATTTCCAGCATTGAAGCCAAGCTCCTCGTCGCCTTAACGGCCCTGGCTGCTTGCACACTGATCTACGGCAATCTAGCCGCAATGCCGCAGACAAACCTGAAACGTCTGCTCGGCTATTCAAGCATTGCTCACGCCGGCTATCTCCTCATTGGGGTAGCCAGCTTTGAGCATGGCCATTCCGGCCCAGTCATTGGATTTTACCTCGCCGGCTATTTATTGATGACGTTTTTGGCCTTTCTGGTCCTGCAGCACGTCGCCCGCGTTTCCGGGAGCGATGAAATTTCCGATTTCAATGGTCTGGGCAGAAGGTCGCCGCTCTTGGCTTTAGGAATGTTGGTTTCGATGCTTTCCCTGGCGGGTCTGCCCTTCACCGTCGGCTTTCTGGGAAAGTTTTTCATTTTTGAGGCGGCGATGCGAAGTCATCAGTACCTGCTCGTCACGATTGGCGCGATCACAGTGGCAAGCGGATTTTACTATTATTTAAAGGTGGTTCGAGCGATGTACTGGCAGCCTGCGCCGGACGGCGCTCCGACGATCGCGGTTCCCGCCTTGAGCAAATTCCTGATCGCCCTCCTGGGAATCGGAATAATTATCTTCGGCATCTTCCCCCAGCCATTGCTCGCGATGCTGCAATAGCCGCTAAGATCATCCCGAGCAATCGCACCGCGATTCGTTGTAGCTTCGATCAGCCTAAATCGGACTGGTTTGTTGAGCGTTCCTGTCAAGCGCTCAGGGAATTCACAGGCGCTTGGCACAAGCACCTCTACAAAGGGTCTCGTATTTACCTTAATAGATCTCAACCGGGGAACGTTTACCATCCTCGGGGCTTTGCTCGGCGGCCAGCTGGCTTCCCAAAGTGCGAACGCGCAGATCCCAAACTTCCGCATCCAGTGTTTGGAACGCCGCCTGACTGAACTCCTCAGGAGGGACAAGCCGCGTCTTGAATCTTGCAATCCTCTCGAGACCGGACTCGACGACATCGGCGGGCAGGCTTTCGAGCAAGGTCTTGGCCTGGGCAGCGAGCTCGATGCGATGACAGATCATGAGGAGGTCATTGCCGGCTGTGATGCCTTTTCGAATGGTTTCTTCGAAGCCGTAGTGGTTGAGGATCGCGCCCATGTCGAGATCGTCGGTCATAACCAGACCATCGAAACCCATCTCTTCGCGCAAGAGGCGGCGGATAAGAGTTGGAGAAAGCGAAGCGGGCAGGCCGCCGGAATCAAGCCCCGAGAGATTGATATGCGCGATCATCATGCTATCGACCTTGCCGACGAACTCGCGGAAGACGGCCAGTTCATTGCCCTCCAACTCTTCGCGTGAGCGCACGATAACCGGGAGTCCATGATGAGGATCAAAAGTAGCGCAGGCGTAGCCTGGGAAATGCTTGCCGCAACTCAGCACCCCGGTCGCCCGCAGTGCGGCGTTAAAGTGTTGGGCGTTCGCGATGACCTCGGTCGCCGAGCGCCCGTAACAGCGCCCGCGCAGGGAATTGTCAGCTTCGTCATCGAAGGAGATGTCCAACACCGGGCAAAGATCGAGATTGAAGCCGAAAACCTTGAGTAGCCGTCCGGTGATGTCGCCATGACGGCGGATGAGAGTCGGATCACCCTTATCGCGGAGCTGACGCGCGTTAGGCGGCTCATTGCCAATAAGTTTCAGTCGCGAAACCCTGCCTCCCTCCTGATCGATGGTGATGATGGGTTCGACCCGACTTAAGTCACGAAGGTCGTCAATCAACTTACGCAGTTGAGCCGGTGAGCGGATATTTCGTCCAAAGAGAATGTATCCTCCCGGCTGGAGACTCCGAAAGAACGCCGCCGCTTCGGCGTCCAGCGTAGTGCCTGGAACGCCGACGAGCAAGAGTTGACCCAAATGGCCCGATGGCATAAGTGCGTGAATACACAACCACGTGTCGAAACCAACCGAAAAGATTGGACTCTATGGCGGCAGCTTCGATCCAATACACAATGGCCACCTCATCCTTGCGCGCGATGCAATGGAGCGCCTCGAACTAGATAAGGTGATCTTTCTGCCCGCACGCATTTCGCCACACAAACTCGACCGTCCGCCTGCGCCCCCGGAAGCACGTTGCCAGATGCTCTCTGTCGCCATCGCCGAAGAACCGCGCTTCGAAATGGACGCCTGCGAAATCGAGCGCGAGGGACCTTCGTTCACGATCGATACCGTCCAGTCGTTTCGCGCCCGGCATCCTCAGGCCGCGCTCTACTACTTCATCGGCGACGACAACCTGACTGAGCTGGAAACCTGGAAGGAGAGCCATAAGCTCCTCGAGACGGCGCAGTTTGTCGTTCTCTCACGCGCGGGGATGCCATTCCTCTCGCGATTTCCCACGATTACCCGGCACATCGAGATTTCCTCAACGGAGATTCGCAAGCGTGTCGCTCGTGGCCTTTCCGTGCGCTATATGGCACCGCTGCCCGTCTGCGAATTGATCGCCAAGCTCGGGCTCTACCGCAATGACTGACGGCGAGATCTTGTGCCAGGCATGCGCCGCCGCGGCCGCAGACAAAAAAGCTCTCGACATTGTCATCCTCGACTTGCGCGGCATCTCCACCTTCACGGATTACTTCGTTCTTTGCTCGGCAAACTCGGAGCCGCAGCTCAAGGCCATTTCTAGCTCCGTGCGTGAACAGGTCAGAGATCGGCTCGGGCGCGCCCCTTTGTCCGAAGATGGCTACCCGGTGAGCCAATGGATCATCCTCGATTATGGCGACGTGATCGTCCACCTCTTCCAAGGCGCCAAGCGCCAGTTTTACTCTCTCGAAAATCTTTGGGGTGACGCGAAGCGTATTGCCGTCGCTTGACCTCAACGGCGCCGTTTGCAACCCGACGAGTCGCGTGTAGATTTGGGACGGAAGCCGCTGAGATGAACCTGATCGAGGACATTGAGGTGATCTGCCCCTTCTGCGGATCGGCCTTCACGATCGAAGCCGATACCGAGAAAGGCTCCTATTCTACCATCGAGGATTGTGGAACGTGCTGCCGTCCGATCGCCCTGTCGATTCGCTGCCGGCCGGGCAGGGTCGAGATGGTTGACGCGCAGCCAGGATGAATACTCGTCTCCAAATCAGATCGTTGCTGAACGGCCGCCTCCAAGCCAAGCGATCACCTGATCTTATGACCTTGCGGTCGGCTTGCGCTCGCCGAACTTTCGGAGTACAAAATCATCGCCATGTTTGCGCAACGTGACGCCATCGTGCGCCTGCTTCGGGACGATGATCCGGAGACAGTGCGACTGGTCAAGGAGCAACTGGCGCTCGCTGGAGAGGAATGGATCTCCGGATTGCGCGATCTGGCGCAAATGGACGATGAGAGGGTCTCACGTCATGCCCGCGACGTGCTGGCGGAAATCGCATGTCAGGGGGCGGACGAAGAATTCCTCCTCTTATGCCACTTTTTCAACGACGACAGCGATCTCGAAAGGGCCTGCTGGATGCTTGCCCACACCCTCGATCCCTCCGTCGATATTGAAGCGTTCGAACATCGAGTCAATCAGTGGGGCCGACAATTCCTTGTCAGAATCTCGGGGACTGTTAGCAATCGTCAACGCGCGCAGGCTCTCGCCGATTTCATGGCCGATGAATTGTGCTTTCGGGGAAACACCGACGATTATTATAGCGAGCGCAATTCGCTCCTACCGCACGTCATTGAGACGCGCATGGGCATTCCCATTACCTTGGCGATTCTTTACCGGATGGTCGCCGGTCGCGCGGGAATGAAGGTCGATGGGATTAATTTGCCGGGACATTTCATCGCCCGCCACGGAGAGGTGCTCTTCGATCCCTTTCATAAAGGACGGATCTTAACGAAAGCGGATTGCGAGGAGATTCTCACCCGGCAAAACCTGCGTTTGCGCGCGGTGCATCTCGAGCCCGCGACACCGCGACAGATCCTGCTTCGGGTGCTCGCCAATCTTCTCTATGTTTACGACTTGCGAAAGGAACTCGAGAAGCACACGCGAGTAAACACCTGGATTAAGGCTCTCTCGCGAGAGCGCTGAGCCTTCCGGCGGCACGACCTTCGTCGCACCGCCACCCTAATGATGCGAAGCGACACGATTCGAAGCGGCTGTGAACGTTGAGGTGCTCAATACGGGTACCGAACTGCTCCTTGGCAGCGTCGCGAACACGCATTTGGCCTACCTCGGTCAACAACTCTTTCCGCTTGGTCTGCGGATTGCGAGACAGACGACGATACCGGATGGCGCTCCTATTCGCGAGGCGCTCCTGGAGGCTTTCGGCCGTTGCGACATTCTCATTGTCACTGGCGGCCTCGGACCAACGAGTGACGATATCACTCGTGAGATCACTGCGGAGTTGCTCGGATTTCGCCTGGTGGAGGATGAGAGCGTCGCTCAGGCCATCACAGAAAGGCTTGCGCGCCGAAGGATTCTCTTGCGCTCGCGCATGCTACGGCAGGCGATGGTTCCAGAAGGCGCCACGGTTCTTCCCAACAGCCATGGCACCGCCCCCGGGCTTTATATTGCGCCCGTCTTGACTCCAGCGCTCTCTACGCCGCACTTGTTTCTTCTGCCGGGTCCTCCTCGTGAGTTGAAACCAATGTTCGAGAGCTGCGTTCGTCCGATCCTCCGCGGCATTCGCGGAGATCTGAACGACGAGGAGTGTCGCACCTATCATATCGTCGGCTTGGGAGAAAGTGTCGTCGAAGAGCTCATCGGCATGGAGTTGAGCCGCAGGGGCGACATCGAAGTCGGCTATTGCGCACGTCCGAACGAAGTGGACTTCCGATTGATCGCCCCGCGGGCGGTGCTCAACGAAGTGGAACCCCATGTCCTGGCGGCCATCGGAACGCATCTGGTCTCGGTCGACGGTGATAATATTGAGGAGGTCGTCGTCAGCCGGCTCACGCATGTGCGAAAGACACTGGCGGCCGCTGAATCCTGCACCGGCGGATTACTTGCCAACCGCATTACCAACGTGCCCGGTGCATCTCTCGTATTTTTGGAAGGGTTCGTCACCTATTCCAACGAGGCAAAGATTCGGACCATCAGCGTACCGGAGAGGCTCCTCGCCTTGCACGGAGCCGTTAGCGAGCCGGTGGCCCGCGCCATGGCCGAAGGCGCAGCTGAAAAAGCCGGCACCGATTTCGGCTTGGGGACTACTGGCATCGCCGGTCCAGCGGGTGGGACCATCGAGAAGCC
>DATLIT010000250.1:0-3652 GCA_035539295.1 Terrimicrobiaceae bacterium
TTTTCGAGCAAATCGTGGCGGAGCCGCCGGAGCCTCGTCTGGGAAATCTCATTGGCGAGCTGCTGCCCCTTGAGTTTCTCCTTCTCCAGCTCCGTGAGAGGCGGTTCTGCGCCGTTGGCGCCGACGTAGCGTACTCGTGCCATGTTTTTAATTTTAGCATTGGGTTCTTATCGATGGCAGATCTGCGCCGGCTCGGGGCGCAGACGAATTTTTTCCATCCAGAAGAACCTAACAATTGAGCAGTTTCGAATTGTACGAGAGCGGCTGACGATGGAATTTGCAACGGCGGCAGGAACGTGGCCGACCCTGCGAAGTCAAACATTAGTCCAATGCGGCAATCCCTTTCGCCCGGCGATGGCCGGCGGGACTCCCCGAGCCCCTATCGGCTACCGTTGAAGCTGGCTGTCAAGGAGACGGATGACGTGGCGAGTCTGCTGATCCTCTTCGATGCGGCGTTTGACCAATTTGCAGGCATGAATGACGGTGCCATGGTCCTTACCGCCAAATGCGTCACCAATGTCGCTGAGGGAGCAATTGGTCAGCTCCCGCGAAAGGAACATGGCTACCTGCCGGGGAAACGCGATGTTTGCGGGACGTCGCTTGCTAGTCATGTCCGCGAGGCGCACATCGAAATGCTCGGCAACCTTGCGCTGAATCTGCTCTATGGTGACCGCTCGCCGAGCTTGCTCCTGAAATATATCCCGCAACAGGTTTTCAATAACCTCAGGGGTGATTTCCCGGTCGCTAAGCGATTTGTAGGATGCCACGCGCATGAGCGCCCCCTCCAAACGGCGGACGTTGTTGCGGATCCGGTCGGCAAGAAATTCGATCACCCACGGATCAAGCGCGATGTTCAGGCCCTCCGCCTTCTTTTTCAGAATGGCAATACGTGTCTCAATGTCAGGGGGCTGGAGTTCCGCTGTCATGCCCCACTCGAACCGAGAGACAAGGCGATGCTCCAGCTTTTCGATTTCGCTCGCCGGACGATCACTGGAAAGGACGATCTGCTTGTGACCGTCATGCAGGGTGTTGAAGGTATGGAAGAATTCCTCCTGCGAGCGTTCCTTGCCTGCCAGAAACTGGATGTCGTCGATCATCAGGATATCCGCATAGCGATATTTCTTGCGGAACTTCACCAGTGTGCCGTGCTGGATGGCATCGATGAACTCATTGGTAAACTGCTCACTGGAAAGGTAAACGACGCGGGAGGCTTTTTGATTGTTGATTACGAAGTGGCCGATTGCCTGGAGCAGGTGTGTCTTGCCCAATCCGCTTCGTCCGTACACGAAAAAGGGATTGTAGGTCTTCGCGGGCGTCTTGGACACCGCGACGGCGGCTCCGTGAGCGAACTGGTTGTTCGAGCCGACGACGAAGGTCTCGAAGGTGTTCCGTGGATTCATCCCGGACGTTGTCTGGTTCTGAGCGCGCTCCGAGGCAACTGCCCGGGGGAGCGGGGGCTCCGCGTGGGTAAACGCCGGCAGAAACGCTTCTCCGAGCTCTCCCGCGTCGGGAGCGATGAACTGGATATTCCGGGGACTGCTGAGCACCTCCGAAGCGGCTTCCTGGACGAGCCGAAGATAGTTTCTCTCAATAAAGAACTGATGGATCGGATTCGGCACTCGGAAGACAAGTTTCAGCCCGTCGTCGGAAATGACATCCACGCCGTGAAACCATCGTTCGTATCCGTCGGCGCTGATCCTTTGACGGATCAGCTTGGAGACCGACGTCCATGTGTCTCCGCAATTCAATGTCATAGAAAGTTATGCACGAGATTCCAACCAGCCCCAACAGACGGCCGCCGGAACTTGACCGCGGCAAGGACAACCAAAAAACCAGCAGACGCCAAGTTTTTTCCGGCAATTCTCTTGGAGAATATCATTGTAAGATACTATGAACAAACAAGTTATAGCTATAGACGCCAATCGAATCGTTTGAAGCCGTCCCTGGAAAACCCTCTTCCTCCATATGAAGTAGTGTGCGCGCGTTTTCTTATTGAATTTGGGGGATTCAACATTTTCACAAGTTGTTCACAGGCGGCTCGCCCATTCGTGCCGCTCGCGGCTTGAGACTAGAAATCCGCGGGCCGATACCTCAACCAAAAAGGGGCGAACGGGCCAAAAGAAAGTTTCGTATTCGGCGGGCAAATTGCTTGACGAGCCCAAAAGTCAAGGCGCGATGCGGCTTTGCCGGTCGACATACTTTCTGGCCGCCACAACTTGAAATTCGGGCGTCTTGAAACAAACGGCCACGGCGAAGGTTACGACAGCGCCGAACGTGATGCGCCAGGGAAACTCGATCCGAGGCAGCCAGGCGGGCGCCCTTTCCGAGGATGCATCGCGGCTCAGTGGATAATGGGGCTGCAGGTTCAGCCCGTGCGATGAGATCAGTGCCGAAGCAGGAGAGTCGAGCTTCTGAGAAGGAATCATACGCGGGACAAATTGTGACACTGATACCAAGCTGACCAGCGCGACGGCCGTCTCATAGGCGACTGGCTGGAAATGCCAAAGGCTTTTCCGAAAAGCCTGAACGATCTCACCGACCAGATAAGCGCCCAGCCTGACCAGACGACGACTCTTGATGAGCAGATGTTCCTGACGGCTGCACAGCTTCGCCGCCTTCATCGCCGAGAACCCCCCGTGCTGCCGCCCGAACTCGCCAGCACAGGCGCACCAACCCAGTTCACCTTGGCGGTATGAAGTCGCTCGCTACCGCTAGCTTGATGCGAAACGTGTTCAACAAGCGAGACCAAAGAAGAACCTCCACAAGAGACCAGCTCTATGGAGCGAATCCTGTGGCCACAACGAGTCCGAGAAGACTGACTCGGATTTCGTTGGATATGCTTATCCCGCTGAATCAGGTTCCGGGACACTGACCGCATTGATGCAATGCAAGGCCCTTCAATCTGCCAATTCCCGCAGCCTCTGTAACGCGGACAGCGAAAGCCTTCTGGTCATCGCCTTTCCCTAAGATAGCGCACACACGCCTGCTCATCGGCACACCTATCGCGGAAGCCTCAAGGTATTGGCCCCCCTGAATATCTATCAACCTGAGTCACGGGGATAAGCATATCACTCACATTTGACTGGAAGCCTTATGGATAGCGCCGCAACGCCTAGCGAGGCGATGAACTAATTGGCAGGAAATCGACGTGCACGTGGGCATCGAAAACACCCTGAACATCCTCGGTCACAAGCTCAGGAATGTCACGGTTACCCGCGACTTTGATCGCACGCTGCCGCGCCTCTACGCTTACGGCGGCGAGTTAAACCAAGTCTGGACGAACCTCATCGACAATGCGATTTACGCCGTCGGCGGGACGGGTCGCATCGATGTCCGCACGCGCCGCGACGGCGAGTTTTTTCTCGTTGAGATCGCGGACAATGGCAGTGGAATCGCTCCAGAGGCCCGGCCGCACATCTTTGCGGTGCCTTTCTTCACAACCAAGGGTGGCTCAGGCACGGGACTCGGCCTGGTTATCAGCCACAGGATCGTTGTCGAAAGGCATCACGGAAAGATCGACTTCAGCACGGGTCCCGATGGCACACAATTTAATGTGCGGCTGCCGTTTGAATCGCCCGCGCACGCTTAGGGACAGCAAGCATTGTTGCAGCAATCACAGCCGGGTTGATGCGAGAAATTGGGATTTAAGCAT
>DATLIT010000251.1:0-3331 GCA_035539295.1 Terrimicrobiaceae bacterium
AGCCATCGTTTAAAGAGAGAGAACGCCCTTCGGAGAAAAGAATGCTGCTCGCCGGTTTCATGTGAATTTTTCCTGAGGGATTTCCGCCTGCGCTTCGTTGATACGTGTGAACGCAAAAATTCAGACCCACAACTGACACCATGAAAAAGCTGAACGTCCTTATTTCATTCGCCGCCGCGACTGCCTTTGCAGCGTTTCCGGCATTCGCCCACGAGGGACACGAAGGCCAGGAGGGCGAAGAAGTCTCCGTCCGCGGCGAAGTCGTCGATATGGTCTGCTACATCGACCACAACGCGTACAGCGGGACCGATCCAAAGCACGTTGACTGCGCGAAGAAATGCATCAACCTGGGCTTGCCAGTCGGCCTCAAGGCCGATGACGGCAAGACGTATCTGCTCATCGGTGAGCACAAGCCGATCAACTCCGAACTGGCTTCCCTGGCAGCCAAGACAATCACCGTCAAAGGCAAGCTCGTCTCGCGTGATGGCTTCAACATGATCGAGAATGTCGAGATTGTGAAGAAATAGCGCGGCTCTTCCGGCAGTCTCACGCGATGCTTGAAGGCTTTCTCAAAGGGCTGGACCAGCCAGAATACATCCACGTGCTCATCAATCCGCTGTCTATGGGCTGGCAATGGGTCTAGTGGCCTTGATGATCGGCTTAGTGCTGCGGAGCCGCGAGGCGCGCACCGGCGCCTTGGCCCTCATCCTCATCGCCGCCGCGTCCGCCTGGCCAGTGCTTCATTACGGTCAGCAGGGTTACGACCGCGTGAAAGGCATGGCCGACAGTGAGGGCGAAAAATGGCTCGAAGAACACAAGCGCCGCGCTGAGCAGCTTATTTTCGCGTTCTATGTCTTGGGCGCGGTCGCGCTGGTATCAATCGGCGCGGAATGGAAGCGGCCGAAAGCCGCGCTCCCGTTTGCAATCACGACATTGGTGCTGGCCACGGTCGCGCTCGGCATCGGCGGCTACATCGCCTACGCTGGCGGACACATCCGGCACAAAGAGTTCCGCTTCGAGCCAGCGCCCGAGCTCCGCACCGACGAGCATCGAGTGGGAAACTACACACAATGAGCGAGCAGCAACTTCTCGCAATCGTCGAGCCCGCCCACTATCTGGCGGTCGCGATCGGCATTGCGACAATTGTGGCTATGGTGGCCCGCGCGCGGAAGCAAGAAAATGCCTCGCGTGCCTTGAGACCACCGCGGCCATTGAGTAAGGCTTCGATTTGGATCCCTCTCAAAAACCGGATCTTTCGCAACTTGTGGGTCGCAAGTCTGCTGTCGGGGAGCGCGGTGTCCGCCGAAGATGTGGCCAAACTCTTTGACGAGTTCACTCCCGGCCGCTCGCGGCAGGGCATGCTTTTATAACTCGCAGCAGGGCGAGGATTGTCTTTCGCCTTGTCGCGCGCTCTCCCAAACCAAAAAGTAGGATTGCAAGTCCGCATCCTTTCTGATCCGCCTTCATGGCCGAATGTGGCTTTAACCCAAGTCGACTTTCAGCTCATCGGCACTGGCAAGCATGGCTTGTGTGCCAGGCGGATTCTCATACCAACCTCCGTAAAGGAAATCCTTTCCCTCCTCGGGCTTCAAATCTCCCAAGTTCTCACGCACCTTGAGGTTCGTGAATAGACCTCCCATGGTGATGTAATCGTGAGGGCCGGGCGCTCCCACCATCGGGACGCTATTACGCGGGGTCTTCATCCTCATCTCGCCCATATCTGCCATACCGTCCTGTCCCATCGTCATGTAACCGGGAAGGAAGGTGCGCACCTTCTTATCCAAGTCTTCGGGATTGATTCCGATGATATTCGGCAGGCCATGGCCCATCTGGTTCATCACGTGATGCAACATGTGACAGTGGAAGGCCCAATCGCCGGGATTATTGGCGATGAACTCGACCGTTCGCGTCGAGCCGACTGGCACCAGCACAGTGATCTCCTGCGACTGGCCAGCCTCTGGGAGCGGACCGCCGTCCGTCGCGATCACCCGCATGGCGTGGCCGTGGATGTGCATCGGATGGTGCGACATCGAGGACAGATTTCCGATGCGAAGACGCACTCGCTCGCCAAGCTTGGCGAGCATGGGGGCTGTGCCAGGAAATGCCTTAGCATTCAGCGTGAGCATATTGAAATCGGTCATTTCGTTCGGATCGGGCCGACGGGTGCCGGGAACGATTTTCCATTCGCTGAGCATGTAAACGTAATCACGGTCGGGCAACGGCCCTTTTGGCTCCCGGGGGTGGATAATGAACATGCCTAGCATTCCGAGCTGCATCTGGGTCATCTCGTCATGGTGGGAGTGATACATGAAGGCGCCGTGCTGCCAGACGGTGTATTCATATTTGAAGGTCTCCCCTGGCTGGATAGCCCTTTGGCTCAATCCTCCGACACCATCCATTCCGCTTGGCAGCAAAAGGCCATGCCAGTGAATGCTGGTCGCAGCGGGCAGCTTATTCGTCACGTAAATGCGAATCCGGTCTCCCTCGACGCACTCGATAGTCGGGCCGTGAACGCTGCCATTGAAGCCCCAACAGAAGGCACGGCATTCCTCGTTCCATTTGGTCTTCGGAACGAAGACATGATCGACTTCCTCACAGATCAGGTGGAACACCTTCACGCCGTCGACTATGCGAAATGGGAGCGTGGAGCCGTTCAGAGTGATAGTGGGCTTGTAGTCTTTGCCCGGTTCGCCGGGCGCGAGCGGCGCTTTGGTCCAAACAGGTTGGATTTCCTCGTTAAAGTGGTAGATCTTCGCCTCCTGCGAGGCTTGAGCGCGGAGAACGGACGGCAGCGCAGCGGCTCCCGCAAGGAGCGCAGTTCCGCCGACGAAATTTCGGCGGGTGAGAATCGGCTGGTTGTTCATCGCTTCCTTTCCTTCTGGGTAGACTTCACAACGGTTTTATCTTGAGAGAATGATGTTGCTTGTTTGCGCGGGGTGAGAGTGCCTCCTACGGCGCGCTCCAACTCGGCGCGGGTGATCCAGTAATCGCGTAGCGTGTCGATATAGCCGCGCTCAGCATCGACTTCCTGCGACTTGACAAGGAACAGCTCGTAGGGGCTGACCTGCATCGCGTTGTATTCGAGGATCGCATTGTTCACCATGCGGATCCGCGTCGGCAGGAGATCGTCGTGATAGTACTTAGCCATGTCGGCCAGGCTAAGAAGTCTATCGCGCAACTCCCGGACTTCCGAGCGAATGTCCACTGCCAGCGCCTCGAGTTTGCTTTCAGCCATGCGAAGTTGCGCTTCGCCGCGGGCGATACGGGACTGGCCCTGATTGAAAATCGGAAGCTGGATGCTAAGTGACGGTCCCATATTCAGCGCTCCATC
>DATLIT010000252.1:0-8566 GCA_035539295.1 Terrimicrobiaceae bacterium
TCGGAGATCGCTACCGCGTGGAGGGATATATCACCACGTGGTCCCGGGACGATGTGCTTCGGGTCCCCGCTGCTGCGTTGCTTCGTCGCGACAAAGACTGGATGACCTTTACCGTCGAGGACAACAGGGCGAAGCTGACGAGGGTTGCCATTGATCACAACAATGGGGAGTTCGCCGAGGTGAAGGACGGGTTTGTCGAAGGCCAGCGAGTTATCCTTTATCCGGCAGACACGATTGCAGATGGGGTCTCTGTTAGGATCGTGCCCGTAGCGTCACCGAACTAGAGCCCTTCTCCTCTGCAGGCGTCTGTGAAACCCAGCAACCCCGTTGCGAATTCTCGCCCTCAGCGAGGCACCCGTTCAGACTCAGCGCGGGGCGGTCGTCCGAGTAATTCCCACATGGCTTCATGAGGGGGCTTGTTCAAGTAAAGCACGGCATGCGCCTCCGAGATGATGGGAGTGTCAATGCCGAGTCTTTGCGCGCACTGCCACGAGCTGAGCGCGGTCGGAATGCCTTCCGCCACCATCTGCATTGAAGCTTGAATTATGGCGGGTGATTCGCCGCGACCGAGGCGCTCGCCCACCATGCGATTGCGACTGTGACGGCTGAAGCAGGTGACCATCAAATCTCCAACTCCGCTCAATCCAAAAAACGTCTCCCTTCGTCCGCCAAGAGCCACACCCAGGCGCATCATTTCAGCCAATGCTCGCGTCACCAATCCTGCCTTGGCATTGTCGCCCATGTTAAAACCGTCGGAAACGCCTGCGCTGATGGCAAAGACGTTCTTGAGTGCTCCACCGAGCTGGATTCCCGTAACATCGTCACTCGTGTACGCTCGAAAAGTCGGGAGCGAGAAGGTCTTCTGGAGCGTTTCGAGCAACTCTGCGTCCCGGCAGCCAATGACTCCGGCGGCCGGTATGCGTTGGGCAACCTCAACAGCGTGATTAGGCCCCGACAGCACCGCGACCGGGTTCCCGGGCAAGCATTCCTCCAGAATATCGCTCATGAGCTTGCCCGTATCGTGTTCAATTCCTTTGGTGCAGCTTACGAGCACGGTCTGTCGACCAGTTCCCAACGCAGCCAACTTCATCGCCAGTTCACGAACTGCTTTCGACGGAGTCACAATCACAGCAAGTTCCGCATCAAGGGTGTCTTCAAGGCTTGCTGTCGCGTAGACGTTCGGGGGCAAGCGCACGCCAGGCAGATAGGTTTCGTTGATGCGATGCGAGACGAGCTCCTGCGCGACTGAAGGATTGTGCGCCCAAAGGCGGACTTGCGAACGATTCTCCGCGAGGAGCAAGGCTAGTGCCGTCCCCCAACTCCCCGCCCCGATTACACTGATCTTTTTGTGCATTGCCAACGAGTTAAGTCCCTGCGGAAGAAGCGCCTTTCGGGAATTTTTTCTCAGTTCCAGCGATAAGCCGCTCGATGTTCGACTTATGGCGCCAGACTGCCAAAGTCGTCATGGCAAACGCTACCGCCACCAGCAGCCAGTCACACTTTCCAAGAAGCGCGAGAACAAGAGTCGAAACAGAGAGGCTGATCGCCGCGAGAATCGAGGCTACGGAAACATAGCGGGTCAACTGAAAAGAGCTCACCCAGATTACAAGGGCGCACAGGAAGACCCAGATGGGAAACATCGCAATCATGATCCCGGCCGATGTTGCGATACCCTTGCCACCTTTGAATGCGAGCCACACAGGAAAATTGTGTCCAAGCACCACGAATATAGCGGCGAGGATTTTCGCTATCGTAACGTGATCAGGAGCAATTTGGTGGCTGAAAATGTCGGCAAGGGCAACGCTCAGCGCACCCTTGAGCATATCCGCGGCAAAAACGAGATAGCCCCACTTCTTGCCCAAAACCCGAAGGGCATTGGTTGCGCCGATGTTGCCGCTACCAACTTTGCGGAGATCGACCCCATTAATACGTCCAACGATATATCCACTTGGTAATGAGCCGATTAAGTAGGCTCCGACGGCCACGGCGAGGGCGAAGCTTAAAGGCATATCGACGTCATCGAAATATGGGAGATTGCTCTCGAGAAAAAATCATGCACCTTTTCTCATGAAAGTCGCGATCGCGATTTGCATTTTTTTCCAATTTTTCACCGTTACCATGAAAAGCGCCCTTGCCAAAGAGCTGCCGGAGGAGGTGACCGTCAGCCTGCTCGGCCCAGACTACGCCCCACTGCCTCCGCAAAAAACCGCGACGGTAAAGAAATCGGACGCAGAGTGGCTTAAGCAATTGGGACCAGAAAGATTTCGTATTCTTCGGACGCAGGGAACCGAGCAACCCTTCTGCGGCACCCTCTTGGACAACAAGAAAACTGGTATCTACCTTTGTGCAGGTTGCGAACTACCCTTGTTTTCATCGCATGCAAAGTTCAACTCCGGCACAGGATGGCCTAGCTTCTTCACGCCGTTTGCGCGTGAAAATGTGATCGAAATTGAGGACCATAGCCATGGAATGACTCGCACTGAAGTCCGTTGTGCGCGGTGTGATGGTCACTTGGGACACGTATTCGCGGACGGTCCTCCGCCGACTGGGCTTCGTTACTGCCTGAATTCAGAGTCGCTGGTTTTTCTCGAGACAAAATAGCGCGAGCAGATCTGGAAAAAAGCGTTTGCGCGATGCCTTTCGCCGCCTAACTTGTTCACTTTGAATCGCAACTTCTACTCCGAAGCTATTTTCGGTCGCCGAAGGAGTGAAGATTGAGGAATGAGAGATATTTCGAAAGTTCCGTGCCACGCGCCCTTTTCCGGGATGCCAGGTCGGCTTTTTCCCTTGTTCCGCTGGACTACTCAGGGCGTTGTCACCTTGAGTCGGATGCCGGTTTGTCCACCATAGGACTACGGGCATCCCTTCTGTTTGTGCCGCTTGAGAGTATGTCTCGGTGGCGCCGGAGAGCCTTGGTCTGAGAGGCTCGACAAACTTTCGCTGACCTTCTTCATGCAATTCATTTTCCGTTTTCTTTGGCTAGGCCCGTCCAGGCGGGGCATCTCGCCATCTCGTGTCTTTCTGGGTCTCGGCACGCTCGGGATCCTCCTCGCTTCTCAGGGAGCAGCGCGATCTACATCGAGCATTGCCGACGGCACGAGCGTGGAAAAATTTACCGGCGGTCACACGCGTGTGGTGTGGGTGACAGACGCGCACAACAAAGACAGCTTTGCCGAGCGAAACCAGCTTCAGTTAGTCGGTTATGACTCGCGCGATGGAAAAGGCGAGCGGATGATCTGTGCTGAGCGTGCAAACTACTATCGGCCGTTAATCACGCCTGACGGGGAGCGGATCGTCTTCAGTAACCGACAAAACCTCACAATCTACGTCGTCAATTGGGACGGATCCCCTCCGCGGCTACTAAAGGCCCCCGGCTGCGCAACGGAAGTTTGGCGGGATCCCGAGACGGGGAAAACTTGGGTCTATTACCAGGAGAGCCTCCGCGATTTCACAAAGCCTGTCCGCCGCTTTCCCATCGATGAGCCTCAAAAAGTCGAGACGGTTTGGTCTTCATCAATCATCGAAGCCTTACCATCTTTTCAGCTCTCGCGGGATGGCAAGATGGCTGCAACCACCTTTCCATGGCCAAGCTCTGGAGTGGCGAAATTACCCAACGTTGCCTGGCGCAAGCACCGGGATGGTTGTTGGCCCGCGATGGCTCCCGACGACAGTTACCTTTCGTGGACCTTCGATGGGCCTCATCGAAACTTGTTCATGACCCGAGCAGGAGAAAAGAATTCCTGGAAAATCAACATTTCCAAGGCACCAGGGGTGAATGACTATGAGGTCTATCACCCACGCTGGACCAACGACGTCCGCTACATGGTGATGACTGGACCGTACACCTCCGGCAACAAGAAGATCAAGCTTTGGGACGGAGGTGACGACGTCGAAATTTACGTCGGTAAATTCGATGCGGAGTTCCGCGCCATGGAGACCTGGTTTAAGCTCACCACATCGCGGACAGGAGAGTTCTTTCCCGACGTGTGGATCGCGGCCGGCGAAAATCAGTCGAGTAAATTTAAGTCTCACGCGGCGGTGCCAGCGGACAAATCGAGTTTAGTTGAAAGCATCAAGGCACTCGTGCCCGAGCAATACGAGGATACTTGGCCCGGCAGCAGGAAGGGATTGTTATTTGAGTGGCGAGACAACAAGGACAACAACCAGTTCGTTGATGGATCCGGACAGTTGCGCAACGTGCGGCTGAAGTCTGAGGGAGGCGCCCGATTTGGCCCCAATGGCGAGATGCACATCCTCGGTGGCGCCTTTATTCCTGATGGAACTTTCAATAAAGAAATCCGAGATGCGTGCAAGGAGTCTGACCAGATCGCAATCGAAGCCGTCGTGACCACCGCGGGAATTCCTCAATTCGGACCAGCACGCATCATCAGTCTATCGAGAAATCCCTCGAAGCGAAATTTCACTTTTGGCCAGGAAGGGAACGCTCTTACGCTCAGGCTGCAGACGTCGAATACCAGCCGAAACGGAATGGATTTCAAGCTGGCGACTATCCAGCCGGGAATTCCCTACCATGTCCTCGTTACCTATAAGCGGGGCCTCCTCGTTTGCTACCTCAATGGAGAGATTGCCACTCAGAGCAACTTCGAAAAGGGATCATTCGACGAGTGGCATGGGAGCAGCAATTCCTTGATTTTTGGGAATGAGGTTGGCGGTGCGCGACCTTGGGAAGGCTACTTGGACAGTGTCGCGATCTATAGCCGGTTTATCGACCATAAGGAAGCGGCCAAGAAGTTTAGGCTGGCAAGCGAGCGCATTGCGCAACGACCCAAAATTGAGCGAAAAGTTGTCAAGGCGGAAATGCTCCACAAAGTTGAGTCGCCACCAGTGGAGGCAATCACACCTTATCGAAGGGCATTGGTGATCAATCGCTATCGAGTGACCGAAGCCAGTGACTCCACGCTCGTGAACCAAACCGTTCAAGTGGCTGAGTGGGCTCTTCTCGATGCGAAGATCCCTACGTCGTACGCTCGTGCAAAACCCGGTGAAGTACGCGAAATGAACCTGGAGCCGTATGACGCGCATCCCCAGTTGGAAAGCGAACGGCTCGCCAGCGACATACCGTCACTTGAGGAGGAGGTTTACTATAGCGTCAGTTCGGGACACTGAGAGTCGTGGTCTTCAGCTCCCATCTCTTCCTCTTCTATTTCCTACCGCTCTCGCTCCTGGTGTATTATGCGCTTACGCGCGCGCCCCAGCGGTGGCGTAACTTTGTCCTCATAGTTTTTGGCTATGCCTTTTACGGCTGGGCCGAGCCGCGCTTCATACCGCTGATGTTCGGCACGACCCTGCTGGATTGGCTGGTCAGCCTGGTCATCACACATAACAGTTGGAATCTTTGGCGGAGCAGAGGCAAGCCGGTGGTTGCGCTCGAGCGCGGCGGCCCTCGAAGCAAGACGCAGAGGCGGGCAATTGTTCTTTCGGTAATCCTCAACCTCTCGGTTTTGGGTTTCTTCAAATACTTCAATTTCGGCATCGACAGCTACAACGCCCTGGCGGCCTCCCTCGGCCTTGAAAGTTGGCAATGGAACACGTTTTTCCGGGTGATTTTGCCTCTTGGCATCAGCTTCTACACGTTCCAAGCGATGAGCTATACCATCGACGTTTATCGTGGCGACGCCAAGGCAATGAGGAATTTCACTGACTTCTCGTGCTTCGTATCGATGTTTCCCCACCTGGTCGCAGGACCCATCCTCAAGTTTTCCTATCTTGCAGACCAACTGGAAAACCGAACTCTAACTGTCGAGAAGTTCGCACGCGGAGCAGCGTTCGTCGCCATGGGCCTCGCAAAGAAGATCCTGCTGGCCAATCCAGCGGGCAAGGTTGCAGATATAACGTTCAACGCGGGATCGGTGGGTGCGCTTGATGCCTGGTTCGGAGCGATCGCTTACGCTTTTCAGATCTATTTCGATTTCAGCGCGTACTCGGATATGGCCATTGGCCTTGGATTGATGCTGGGCTTTGTCTTCGCCAGAAACTTCGATTCGCCCTACAAGTCAGCCTCGATCACCGAGTTCTGGCATCGTTGGCATATTTCCCTCTCATCCTGGTTGAGGGACTATTTATATATTCCTCTGGGCGGCAATCGTCGTGGGCACTTGCGAACTTATGCAAACCTGATGATGGTGATGTTGCTTGGCGGGCTTTGGCATGGCGCGTCTTGGAATTTTGTCATTTGGGGAGGGATTCACGGCGGGATGTTAGCGTTCGAACGCAGCCAAGGACGTCAAGGAACGTTTCTTCGCCTGCCACGCGTTGCGCAGGTAGCTCTCACCTTCGTGATCGTTGTATTCGCCTGGGTCTTCTTCCGAGCAAGAGATCTTCCTTCGGCGATAGCTTATTGTCAGAGCATGCTCGGATTCGGCGCGCCTCAACCCGGTGCTGGGTTGATTGCCGGCACGATCTACCAGCCGTACTATCTTTTGAGCGTGGTGCTCGCGGCGATTGTCACGTGGGCGGGAATTCAAACTTGGGACTGGACCCGAAAGATCACGCTGCCAAAGAGTGCAGCAATTCTCGCGCTGTTTTGGGTCTCGCTTCTCGTAATGGCCACCCAGGCTTACAACCCGTTCATCTATTTTATCTTCTAGGCATGGCCGAGTCTCCTTATGCACGAATGACCCGCGAAGAACTCGCGGAGATTGAGGTTGGCAAGACTGCCATCAATCGCGCAACCAGCATTGTGATGGTGGCAGGTTTTATTCTCACCATTGTCGGCGTTCCCTTTGTTCAACATGTAATTGAAATCCGCGGGGGTTTTTTGAAGAGCGGTTCGTGGGTATGGCCAAAGGCTTATGACATCTTCAACTATCCGCGCCGCGCATGGCGCGAATTAATAGATCCGGCAAACGGAAGCTTTCTTAATCGTTTGCAAGCAGCCAATGGTCAGCTCACGCGAGGTCTTCAGAATTACGAGGATGCTTTAGAGGACGATTCCTTTATCGCCCGGTCGGCGCTCCCTCATGCGCAGGCACTTACTGCCGAGTTTCTCGGTCTTGGCAACGAGCAGGTTTACCTCGGGAGGGACCGTTGGCTATTCTACGAACCCGACGTTACCTATGTCACCGGTCCGGGATTTTTGAGCTCAGCGTGGCAGCGAAGTCGACTCCATAGCACAGAAGAAAGCGGGAGGCCGGTCCAGGCGGATCCGAGAAAGGCAACCATCGAATTTCGGGACCAGCTGCAGGCAAGGGGAATCCGACTCATTATTATGCCGATTCCTGTCAAGCCGATGATCGAGCCGGAATTTCTCTCTCGCGCTTACGCAGAGCTATCGAAAATCCCGCTGCAAAATCCATCTTATGGCAACTTCCTGGAGAGTTTGGACCGTGTCGGAGTTGAATATGTCGATGTTTCGAAAGCCTTGGTCGAGACCAAACGTCTAACGCGTCGTCCGCAGTTCCTGCGCACCGATACTCATTGGACACCGGACGCCATGGAGAGATCTGTGGAGCTGCTTGCCGAGAAGGTTCGGTTGCTCGATTCACCGAAACCGAACTCTCGCTTTGTGCTGAAACGAACAACCCAGACGATCGACGGGCTTGGCGATATTATCGCTATGCTGAAGCTTCCTGCGACTTCGCGTCTTTGTGCAAAAGAAACTGTCACCATCAGACCCATCACCCACGAGAGCGGCACACCTTGGAGCCAAGACGAGCGCGCAGACATTCTCGTTCTCGGAGACAGTTTCTTCAACATCTTCTCCTTGGCAGAAATGGGGTGGGGGGCTTCGGCTGGGTTCGTCGAGCAACTCAGCTACAGATTGGGCAGACCTCTTGATGCGATTCTGCGCAACGATGCTGGCGCTTTCGCGACCCGCGAATTACTCGGCCAGGAACTCGCGCGCGGTCGTGACCGCCTTGATGCAAAGAAGCTCGTGATCTGGGAGTTCGCCGTCCGCGAGTTGGCGACCGGCAACTGGGACTTCGTGCCCATGAAAGTTCCGGCGCATCCGCCAAGGGACTTCCTGGCACTGGCGTCTGGTGAACGCGACATCGTGCAGGCGGTCATCAAGAGCTTCGGATCCATCCCGCGACCTGGCACCACCCCTTATAAAGATTTTCTGACAGCCTTTCACATTGTTGAAATTGGCGGAGATCCCGCCAAAGAGGCAGTGGTCTATCTCCAAACGATGAAGGACCAGGAACTCACGTCCGCGGCGCGCCTCCGGCCTGGCGATGCGGTTTCTTTGGAATTGACGAGCTGGACCGATGCCGAACCGCGCTACGGAGCGATCAATCGCAGTGAACTCAATGATCAGAACTTGCTCTTGGAAGAACCAAACTTTGCCGAGCTGTCTCCATGAACTATCCCCTCATCGCCTTACTGCTGCTGACTGCTGTGTCTGTTCACGGAGTTGAGGGCCAGGCAATCCTCAGCGAACGGCTGAAAACGGCCGAACCCACGAGTGTTGAGGGCGTGGATGGATGGAGATTCCTGCCGGCGGAGGTAAAACACCTTTTGGCCGGCGATCCTGCAAATGACTCAAAGCGACCTCTCGAGACAATCGTGGATCTTGATCAGCAGCTGAAGAAGCTCGGCATCCGCT
>DATLIT010000253.1:0-3208 GCA_035539295.1 Terrimicrobiaceae bacterium
CAATGTCTGTTTCGGAGCCAAGAGCGGACCAGTTGGACTCGGAGTGAGACTTCCGATTCTGACCCAAAGCACACATCGGTCGTCGAAGCTCACGTTTCTGAAATTTGTTCACAGGGGACCGAAACGACGAACTCATTTCCCTCGCCTTGGGTGGTTCGAGTGATGTCCGCGCCCAGTTGCTTTACAAGAGCAGCGACAATTTGCATTCCCAATCCCTTGCTCTTCGTGAGGTCGAAGTCAGCGGCCAACCCAACACCATCATCGCGCACAGATACGAGCGCGGTGTTAGCGTCTTGTCGAAGGAGATGGACGTAGATATGCCCGGCAGGGCGATTTGAGAAAGCATACTTGACGGCGTTTGTGACGAGCTCGTTGACGATCAAAGCCAAAGGAATAGCTCGATCGGCAGAGAGCCAAATTCCACTTGTACCGTCGAAGTGAAGCTTGCAGTTAGAACCGGCGCTAATCGCGTCCGCACATACCGCCTGCAAGTAAGCGCTGAGATCGATGTTCTCGAAGTCCGCATCATAGGCCAGCCGCTCGTATGCGCGACCAATGGCGGAGACACGACTTGATGCTTCTGCAAGCTGCTGCGCAATAAGGCTATCATCGTTGGCACTACTTGCCTGGAGATGCAGCATGCTCGACACGATTTGCAGGCTGTTCTTGACCCGGTGGCTGATTTCTTTAAGCAGAACCTGATGACGGTCTAGGGCTGCCTTGAGATGGCGCTCGTATCGCTGCCGCTCGATGGCCATTCCAAGTATGTTCGCGGCTCCCTGTAGGAACGCAATGTCGTGCTCGCCGAACTCTCCTTCGGATCGGCTATCAACCTCCAGGACGCCGTATGGCGAACCATCCCCCTGAAGGATGACATTCATCGCGCGACGAATCCCATGTTCAAGAAGTAGCTCTGGCGTTCGAAAGCGTTGTTCATTTTCGAGGTGATTGGAGATCACCGGCTTACCAGTACGCAGGGCAAACCCAGATGGTGATTCAAGGTCTGCGCCGACGGTAGCCACTCCAACGATGCCTTCCTGCCAACCCACGCCGGCGCGAACCAGGAATCGATTTTCGGCGGGCATGTATTCCAGCACCTTGCAAAATTCCGCCTCCATTCCTTCTGCAGTAAGGCGTGCCGCTTGCTCGAGCAGGTCGAAAAACGGCTTCGCTTGCAAGGCATGCACGCCCAATTCCGCGAGTATTTCCTGCTGGCGAATTCGTAGATGTAGCGCGCGTGTTGTAAAATCAACCGTTGCGGTTCCGCCATTGCTCGGTTCGATAACCGGTTCGGCCGACTCTCCGAGCTGGGTCATGGCGTTTCAACCAGATGGGGGAGAGGACCAGACGACCAAGTCAATTCACTTTTCTCCAAATATCCATGTGACGCGCTCCGAACCGATGCGAAAAGCGCGGCCAGAGTGTGTCGTTTGAAGTGGTTGAAGAGGCGGAAGACGTCGGCTCTTTCCTCGCTTAAGGCAAAGAGCGCGCGCAACCTCTCGCAGCGGTCTGCACTCCCGGCAGACAATGTTGAAAACTACTCCCGCGATGGGATTCCTCCTAACGACTATTTTACCGTTGTCTGGAACGTACCATTTCCAACGACGTTGGCCTTGTGATGGATCGATGATTCTCCACTTTCCATCGTCCATGAATCCCGGAGCCAACATTGATCTCGAAAAAAAATCCATCGCCACAACTGCTTGTTCTGATCGTTGAGGACGAGGTTTTTACTCGGTTTCATGCGGTGGATTTGGTGGAGGCAGCGGGATACAGAGCGATCTTAACTGGCATTGATTTCCAAGGCTTTGATTTGGAAACGAAATGAGTGGTGCCCAGGGGCGGGATCGAACCACCGACACGCGGATTTTCAGTCCGCTGCTCTACCAACTGAGCTACCTGGGCCTTTGAGGGCATTCCCCGGCGCCGCGGGCCAAGACAAGGGGGGAGGCCGCGGGCGAAGGCCTTGGCTTATAGGAAATCGGCCCTCACCTGTCGAGGGCTGCCGGCCGCCAAATCCTCAATCCTCCGCCTCGTCATCGCGCTGCGGTGCCACACGCTCGCCAGGCACCACGTAGCGGCCTCCAAGCCAGCGCGATAGGTCGATATCGGCGCAATCCTTGCTACAGAACGGGCGGTAGGTTTGCATGGCGGGCTTGCCGCAGATCGGGCATTTCGGAGCTTTCGCGCTTTTCGCCCGCTTTGGCTTCGCCCCCTCGGATCGGGCCTTTGACGTCACTCGGTCTCGATCTCGGCGATGTTCGGCCAGAAATAGCTCACCGGATAGCCCTCGCCTTGCAAGAGCGTCACCACCTCGGTGAGGGGGAGGCCCACCACACTCGTGTAGGAGCCGACGAGCTTCACCACGAAACCTCCGGCGATGCCCTGAATGGCGTAGGCTCCCGCCTTCCCCTTCCATTCGCCGCTCGCGATATAGTCGCGGATTTCGGCGTCGGAGAAATTGCGAAAGCGGACGCGGGTCTCGACCACGCGCTCGCGCTTGCGGTCGTCAGGCGTGATCAGGCAGATCGCGCAGTAGACGCGGTGGTTGCGGCCGCGCAGGCGTTCCAGCGTCTCGGTCGCCCGGTTGCCCTCCTCGGGCTTGCCGAGAATGCGCCGCCCCACGGCGACCGTGGTGTCGGCGGCAAGAATGAAGGACTTGGCATAGTCAGGCTCGGCGCGCACTAGGAGCTTGGCGGCCTCCGCCTTGTCGCGGGCGAGCCGCTGCACCAGATGACGCGGCACCTCTCCTCGCGTCGGCGTCTCGTCGATGGTGGCGGGCCTCAGTGCATCAGGGATGATGCCAACCTGTTCGAGCAGAGCGAGCCTGCGCGGCGAGGCGGACGCAAGCACGAGCTTCGGCCGGTGGCCGCTCGCTTTCGAGGCGCGCGGGCTCGGCGTGACCCTGCTCTTGGCGGGGCCGGCGCTCTCGGCAGGCTCGGGGCTTCCGCCCACGAGCCTATTTGAAGCGGTACGTAATCCGTCCCTTAGTGAGATCATAGGGCGTCATCTCGACCAGAACCTTGTCGCCGGCAAGCACCCTGATCCGGTTCTTGCGCATCCGTCCCGCCGTATGGGCGATGATCTCGTGATCGTTCTCGAGTTTCACCCTGAAGGTGGCGTTGGGGAGCAGCTCGGTCACTACCCCCGGAAATTCCAGCATTTCTTCCTTCGCCATAAGGCCTCTTTCGGCGTTCCGCAGATTGGG
>DATLIT010000254.1:0-13250 GCA_035539295.1 Terrimicrobiaceae bacterium
AGCACAGGGCCAACGAACAGACCCACCATGCCCATCGTCTTGACGCCGCCGATAAGGCCAAACAACGTTGGAAGGAATGGGAGACGAATCGGACCGCCCACCAATTTCGGGCGAAGCGTCTTATCGACGATGAAAAGCTCAATCGCGCCCCACGCCAATAGAGCGACCGCGGCAATCGGCCTGCCACTGGCCAGCAAATAGAGCGAGACGAGGGTGACGGAAAGCGGCGCTCCGCCAGGAATCATGGCCATAAATCCGGTAAGCACTCCGAGCAAGACGGAAGAGGGGACGTCGGCGATTTTGTAAGCGAGGCCGAGAACAATTCCTTCGCCGATGGCAATCAGCGTCATTCCGGTAACGGTGTAGCTGATTGTCGCCGGAACGACTCGCGAGAATCGCTCCCAGCGGCGCGGCAAGATACGTTCGCCGACACGGTCGAGTTGCGCGACCATCACCGACCCGTCCTTGTAAACGAAGAAGAGGGTGATCATGATGAACAACACCGAGAGCAGAAGGTTGAAAGCCTGCCGTCCGGTAGCCAGGACCCAACGCGAGATGTTTCCGACATGCTCGCCACTGAGGATCTGAATGACCTCGCCGAGAGCGCGCGGCTCGCCCAAATTCGTCTGCCAGCTTTCTGCCAGCCATTGGCCGACGAATGGCATCGTGGCGACTGATTCCGGCACAGGGACCCCGTGACGGTTTGCCTCGACCAGCCAGGACACCCAAGTACTGATCTCTTTGGTCGCGTACCAGAATGCCAACGCCAGCGGGATGACAAGGACCAGCAGGACAATGATCAAAGCGATCGTAGCCGCAAGCGGCGTGTTTCCGTCGCACGCCCGGACCAATTTTTTGTAAAGCGGCCAACTGGCGAATCCAATCGTCAGCGCAGCCAGTACCGGGACGAGGAATCCGTGGAAAAAATAAACGCCCGCCGCCAAAACCAGCACCAATAACCATCGTGCGACCGGATTTGTAGGAAGTGGCGAATTCATTACGGCTGGCCAGGTCTAGACAGGCAACATGGCATAGTAGCACACCAGGTGTGCGGACACCAAACGTCTTTGCCTGTTAGCTGCCGGTGGAAGCTGACCCTTAGCCTCGGCGAGAACGCGGGCTCAGTTATTTGTGGATTTGAAGGAGTCGCTTACCGAATCGGCGGCATCTTTCATCGCGTCTCCGGCTTTCTCAACAGCAGCTTTTGCTTTTTCCAAAGCACGATCAGTGACCGCTTGCACCTTCATGCCGGCGATCTCGACAGTATAGAGGTTGTATTGAGTGCGCAGCGCCGAGAGCTTAGCGGCCGTTTTCTCCTTTTCTGCCCCACTCATCTGAGACTCGCGGCTCTCCAACTCCTTGATCTTCGCGTTCATATTTGCCAGGGCTCGATCGACTTCTTCCATCGTCGCTTTTGTGGGGGTGGCCTTAAACTTCTGGATTTTGGCCTCGACCTCGGCGGTTTCCGCGCTGCTCTCGGGCTTCGGCGGCTCCGACGGTTTGCACGCGGCGATCGCAGCGAGGCAAAACGCGGTGAGGATCCCCTGGAGGAATTTCTTGTCGGTCATTATAGATCGGCGCTCTGGCACATTGCTGCCGGTGAGCCACGACCACAGTATGCCGAAATCAAGAATTCGCCATTGGGAATTCACCTAGGCAAAGTACGAGCAAATCGGCAGGACGCTGCAGCGGCTTGAAGCTCGCGATTGGTTAAAGACCACACCAGATTTTCCAACCGCAACATCGGAAAAGTGATTTGTTGACAATCTTCTTCGGGCTCACGCGTAATACGAGAAGAGGAGCCTGATTGGCCGGAGCAATATGCGAGAGGAAAGAGCCGCACATCGTGGTATCTTACGACCGAAAAGTAACCTTAACCTGGAAGAAGTATGCCCGTCTACGAATATGCCTGCCGCAAGTGCGGAGAGAAATTTTCCGAGGTCATGACCATGAAGGAGCATGAGGCCAGGAAAGTTTTGTGTCCGAAATGTCAAAGCAACGATCTGGAAAAGATCATTGAGCCGTTCTTTGCCAAGACGGCCAGGAAGAGCTGAGCGCGGTTGCCGTGAAGGCTCGAAGGATTAAGGCGCATCGGAGAGTCGCCCCCAAGAGCCGACGCAGTTCAACGGCAAAGTCACCTCGGGTCGAAAAAGAACGTGCCGAGATCCCGAAGCGCTGGATCTGGCACTATGAAAAGCTTTCGTCTCTGCGCGAGCGGTTGATTGAAGAGCGCAAAGAGCGACTGCATGAGGCCGCTCAGCCATTGGAAATCCATAGTATGAGTCCGGCGGATTCCGCCACGGACGAATTCGACCATGAACTCGCGCTCAGCCGGCTCTCTGTGGACCAGGACGCGCTTTACGAGGTGGAAGCTGCCATGAACCGCATCCTGAGGGGAAAATACGGGATCTGCGAGCAAACCGGAAAGCCGATCCCTGCAAGTCGCCTCAAAGTGCTTCCTTGGACTCGCTACTGCACGGAAGTGGCCACTCGCTTGGAACGGGCTGGAGCGATCGCGCCGGCTCACCTCGGACGGCTTGGCCGTGCGCGCCACGAGTCCGATGGCGATTGAATCTCTCTTGTGAAAGGCCGCTCCACGTCGATTTTGGGACTATAGACAGGAGTTTGGGCGCGTAAGCGCTCGAGGCGCTCTTGAGATGCAATGGAACTCTCAAGACTAAGGCGGCGAACCGAATGGAGCTGGATCATCGAAGCGACTGGCCCGATGCGGGTTCCTGTCGTGATTTTTGGCGGCGAAGCTCTGGTCTCGAAAATGGATCAGAAGGCGTGGGAGCAAGCCTCCAACGTGGCTGCGTTGCCTGGCATTCAGGAAAGCGTCTTTGTGATGCCGGATGCCCATTCAGGGTACGGATTTGCGGTTGGTGGGGTCGTGGCCTTCGATGCAGATCAGAACGGGGTCGTTTCCGCGGGGGGCGTCGGTTTCGATATTTCGTGTGGAGTGCGCACATTGCTGACGGGTCTAAAGGTCGCCACTATTCAGTCCGCGCAGCAGAGGCTCGCCGATGCCTTGGCGCGCGACATCCCAGCGGGACTTGGTGGGGTCGGGTCGTTCCGTCTGGAGGACGATGAAATTGATGCGATGCTCCTTGGCGGAGCGAAATGGGCCGTCGATCGGGGATACGGGACTTTAGAGGACCTGAATCGAATCGAGGAGCGCGGATGCGTTCAAGGGGCTGCTCCCAAACACGTCTCCAGCGAAGCCAAGCGCCGCCAACGGGACCAGATGGGGACATTGGGCTCGGGGAACCATTATCTCGAAGTCCAAAAAATTGCCGAGATCTTCGATGATGATATTGCCACGGTTTTTGGCCTGCACGAGGGCGAGGTTGTCGTTGCGATTCACTGCGGGTCCCGCGGGCTGGGCCACCAGATCGGCACCGACTACGTGCGCGAGATGAATACTGAAGCTGACCGCCTCGGCTCTGCATTTCCTGATCGCGAGCTGGCCTCAGCCTCGATCCATTCAGAGTTGGGTGAAAGGTACTTGGGGGCCATGCGAGCTGGTATCAACTGCGCTCTGGCCAATCGGCAGCTGCTTGGCCATCTGGCACGGGAGGTCTTCCGACGGTTATTCTCTGGAGCCGAACTCAAGCTGCTCTATGACATCTCGCACAATACCTGCAAGATGGAGGAGCACACTCTCGGCGGCCGACTCGTGGATCTTTACGTTCACAGAAAGGGTGCGACACGCGCGTTCGGCCCTGCCCATCCGCACTTGCCTGCCGAGTTTCGGCATGTCGGCCAACCGGTATTGATTGGCGGCAGCATGGGCACCTCGTCGTTTATTCTCGCCGGCATGAGACCGAGCGAAGGCGATGCCTTCAGCTCGGCTATTCACGGCGCAGGTCGAGCCATGAGCCGGCATGAAGCCGCCCGCAAGTGGCAGGGGCGCCAGATAGTCAACGACCTTGCCAGCCAGGGCATTCTCGTCCGATGGAAGTCGATGAGTGAAATTGCAGAGGAAGCGCCCGGAGCCTACAAGGACGTGACGCTCGTCGTTGAAAGTGCAGTTCAGGCGCGTCTGGCAAAGTTGGTCGCGCGTGTCGAGCCAATGATCTGCGTGAAGGGCTAAGGCAGACACGACAGGTCTGTGCGAATTTTTACGTCGAAACGAAGCCGAGGTGCGGTTGCCGGCTGCGCCATCAACAAGGCTGCCGACAAATTCCAGCTGATTGACTTTGTGGCGAGCGCCACTCATCCTTGGTTAGCCTGAAAAGCGATTACCTGGTAGAAAATAACGATTTCCGCTTTCAAGGCTCACCCTGCGATGCCTCAAAGATCCGATAGCGCTGCGACGACACGAAAGGACCGGCTGATACACGAGCATGTTCATGACCCTTATCAAAGTCCCTCCAAATTGCCCGAACCGACAGCATGCTCGGTGTGTGGAGCAATCTACCAGGACGGACGTTGGCGGTGGATGACATCACAACCAGATGGCGCTCATCGTCACTCCTGCCAGGCATGTCGCCGCATCCGCGACCGCTATCCAGTCGGCATGATTACGTTGAGTGGTGGCTTCATTGCTGGTCACAGGAACGACCTCCTTTCTCTGATTCGAAATAACGAGTCTCTGGAGAAGCAGCAGCACCCTCTCAACCGGATCATGAGAATCGAGGAGCGTTCGGATTCGATCGTCATTACGACCACCGACATCCACCTTCCTCACCGGATCGCCGAAGCTATCCGCGATGCCTATAAAGGCGAACTTGAGATTCGCTACGATAAAGAAGGGTATTTTGCGCGGGTCGAATGGCGGAGGGAATCTTGAGCATTGTCAATTTTAGAAGAGCCTTCCCCCTATGGAGGGCACAGCGATCCTTCAAGGGAAGTCAAGGATCGAGCGAGGGACAAATGAGCTTCCAAACGCAGCGCTGTCGTAGATCGGCCCGGATAGCAGCGATGGCGGCCTTACTAGTCGCAGCCCTTTCGGATATCGGCTGCACGACTCTCGGCAAGACTGGCCTAAATCCGACCGAGACGATGATCCTGTCGACCTATCCTTTGGCTTCGCGAAAGGCATTCGGCACCGGTTTTCTCGTAGCGATGAAGGATAAGCGAGCCCGAGGTGGTGTCGTTCCGGTTATGGTTACCTCCACCCATTTGGTCAATTCGGCGGGTAGGGGCGCGATTTACATGCCGCTGCGAGGGTTCGATGCTGCGGGAAACCTCTCGGTCGCTCTTCTCGAAGTAGTGCCAAGGCAGAAGGGTGTTCCATTTTACGTCAAACATCCCAGGCTGGATGTGGCTGCTTTCCGGGTGCGGTTTCCCGTCGGCCTGCAGGTGCCGCTTCTGTTGACTCTCGTGGAGGAAACTAACCTCAACAGCAACGAAGATCCCCGGGCGGGCGAGGACGTCGCCTTTGTCGGATTTCCCGAGGGGCAGAGCACATCTTTGGGTATGTTTCCGGTCCTCCGCTCCGGCAAAGTTGCTTCCCTCGATCAAAGTCTCTTCGGACTACGCAGTTTCCTGATCAATGGCGATGTCTACCCTGGGGACAGCGGCGGGCCCGTCTTTCGCGTCTCCAAGCACGGGAAACCTCAGGTCGTTGGGATGGTCGTCGAACGTCTCTCGACACAACGGCGCGAGCGGTTCCCTCTGGCGCTCGCTGTTGATGCCGGTGCCATCAAGGAGACTCTTCAACTTCTGGCCGAACGCAAACGACGTTGATGTCTGCACAGCAGCGCTCCGAAACGGTGAAATCGAAAAATTTGCGGATGCGCGCCTACAACGCGTCAATTCCCGCCCTCTAAATTCGTTATTTAGGCGAACTCGTGTTCGCGCTTGCGCACGACGAGGACCGGGCAAGGTGCGTGCCGCGCGACACGTCGGCGGTGTTCCCCATGAACATGTGCTTGAGACCGGTCTTGCCGCGGGTTGTGAGAGCGATCAAATCGATTTTGCAATCACGAGCAGTGTTTGTGATGACCTCAAACGCGATTCCTACCTGGACAACCACATCCTTGAGAAACTCCGGCTCCATCATTCTGCTTCCCAATTCCTCCAGTTCTTTCTTCATGGATGCTGTGGGCAAACCTCGTACTGACGATAGTTCCCTTTTGCGCCATGGAACGGGCGCAACGATCTCCACCATCGAACGCCACTCGAGCTGCTTTCGAGATCGCACGCTCCACCGCCTTCCACCTGACTTCCTCAGTTTACCCGTGACGGCGGTTCGCAATTGTAGTTTTCGGTCGCGAGTTTTCTCCTAATCTGATCACTCGAGGTGAAGCACCCGTGAGACGGAGCCGCCGTGTGGGAATAAGTGAATTCCGTGAGGCGTGAGAATCTTCTGTAAATAGGAATGCATAGCCGCGCCGACTCTCGCGTTTGCCTTTTGATTCGTCAGGGTAACGAAAGCGGGCGTGTTCGTCGCAAGTCGCGCCCATTGTTCGAGCCAATCCTTCATCGTCGAAGGCAGGCGGGTCGTGCCGCTGCAAGCGAGTATGAGCAGATGCGCGTCGGCGGCGGAGCGCGCTGCCAATTCAAAACTCTCGGGCTCCCTTAAGATGGAGAAGCTCCACATCAGATGGCTGAATTCAAAGTCTCCCGCGAATCTGCGAGTCAGTTTCTCGTAAAAGTCCCAGGCGCGCTGGCCAAACTTTAAATCTTCATAAAGGAGCACGGTCCCAAAAGAGGGAAGCCTCTTTTTACGTGGGCTCATCTGTGCAAACGGGACCACCTTTACATTCATGCCAACCAACCTATTAGGTCGTCTTTGCGTCGGCAATCGGCGCGATACCTCTTTGCTTCTAAGCCGTGGCGCTAAGGCCCCTAGGAGTTTTGCCTAGGCCTTCTGGCTCGCGGAGCCGCGTCCCCGAACCCGTGACGCAGTCCAGCGCGCGGCATAGGCGATTAACTCATTCGTTGTCCGCAACTGAAGCTTTGCCTTTATCTTGCCACGATGCGCGCTGACGGTCTTCATGCTTAAACAAAGCCGAGTGGCGATTTGCTGCGTCGAAAGCCCTTGTCCGAAAAGTTCGAAAATCTCAAACTCCCGATCGCTGAGATTTTCCACGACCGAGCGTTGTTGTCGCCCTGGCCCCGCAGAGAAAATCTCCAGTATCCGCGCCGACATCTTGTCGCTGACATAAATTGTCCCGCTCAGCACGTGACGTATCGCCCGCATCAGTCTTTCGCCGCCTTCTTCTTTGGTGATGTAGCCACGTGCTCCTGCGCGGAGCACCCGTTCGGCGTAGAGTGACTCTTCATGCATCGAAATAACGAGGATCGGGAGATCGGGCCGAACCGACCTAATGTCTTTGATGAGTTCCAAGCCGTTTTTATCCGGTAGAGAAAAATCTGTCAGGACCAGATCTGGCTTTGTCTGGAGAACGCCTTCGAGCGCTTGTGCGGCATTTTGCGCTTCACAACACGTCGCCATGTCGGGTTGATGATTGATCAGATAGGCGAGACCGCTACGTGTCATCGGATGATCATCGACAATCAACACGCGTGTCTTATTTGAGCTTGGCTCGGAATCTCTTATCTTTTGCGGCTGAGCAGACATGTCACTCGCGCTCCCGAGCCCTTACCAGCGTCGATCGTCAGCGTAGCTCCGATCAATTCGGCGCGATACCGCATGGTGTGCAAACCCATCCCGCGCGCGCGACTCGGGGAGACGCGAAATCCGCAACCATCATCTCGAATGCTCAATTGGATACCCTCGATTGTCTTTTCCAACACGACGACTATGCTCTTAGCTCGGCCATGCCGGGCAGCATTGCTTATTGCTTCCTGGGCGATGCGGTAGAGGTGTGTGGCAACAACGTTGTCAGGCACCGCTACTGACTTCGCGCATTCGAAACGGCAACAAGTTCCAAAAAGATCCCCAGCGCTCTCGACCAACTCCTTCAGCGCGGACATGAGGCCCTCAGCTTCCAGACTGACGGGCGACAAACCGCGCGAAAGCATTCTCGCCTGTCGAGCTCCTTCCCGAATGAGCTCGCCAATTTTGACAATTTCTCGCTGCGCCTCGGGAGCAACCGCCAGTTGACTTGCGATCACGGCCGCGCGGAACTCGATGCCTGCGAGGTGTTGGCAAAGCCCATCGTGAAGGTCCTGTCCGATACGTCGCTGTTCAGCGCCGAGGATCTCGAGGACTTCCTGCTGCAATCGACGCCGTTCGGTGATGTCGCGGTCGGTTTCAAGAATGACGGTTCGAGCGCCCCTTCCGGAGACAAGTTGAAGGCGAGAAGATACAACCACCGCCCGGCCAGCCTTGGTCACGCGATCAAACTCTCCTTCCCATAGGCCTCGTTCGTGCAGCTCCGTTTCCATCTGCTGCCACGGTGTGGAGGCGTCTTTGAAAAGAGCGCGCGGAGTGATTCCCAGGACCTCGCTTGATGCGTACCCATACAGCTGCGCAGCGCCCTTGCTCCAGAACTGGATGCCATCGTCCTCGCTCCAGGCAAAGATCGCATCGTGCGAGAGGTGGAGCAGCTCGACCTGCCGGCGCAATGTCGCTTCCTCACGGAGACGATCGGTAATGTCACGTAGAATGACCGTATAGATGTGCTGTCCGCCCAAGTGAACCTGCGAAATGGAAGCCTCGATGGGAAACTCTTCGCCGTCGGCACGCAAGCCGTAGAGCGTCCCAAGCCTTCCTAATTTCCGATTGGCTCCGCCCGTCTGGCGAAAGCGGCGCATGTGTCGCACGACTCGAGCGCGAAACTGCTTGGGAATGAAGCGCTCGAGGGACGTTCCGATCGCCTCGCTTGCGGGGCATCGGAATACGTGCTCAGCGGCTGTATTGAAGAGAATGATTCGCTGCTGTGCATCCGTGCTGATGATCGCATCCATCGCAGACTCGAGGATGCCCTGCAGCTGTCGGCGACTTTGGTTCAGTCGCTCGTCGCTTTGGAATCGTTCGATAGAGTCAGCCGCCTGGCGTGCCAAGAGATCCAAGAGGCGCAGGTCTCTCTCCGAAAACCGGCATGGAGTTCCCTTGTGGGTTGAAAGAATCCCGACAAGACGACCATAGCGCGTGAGGAGGGGAGTGGATTGAACAGCGAGGCAGCCCGCCGACAACATCATCTCCAAAGCGGGCAATCCGACGAACAGCGGACTGGTGGCGACGTTTTCGACGGTAACCCGCTCGCCAGTCTCCAAAACGGTTCCGCAAGCAGCCTGCCCTTTGTGAACGCGACTGAAGAAATCCAGGAAGGGTTTTGGAAGACCACGCTGCGCGGTCAAGCGGAGAGTGCACCCGTCTTCCTCGAGCAGTTGGATGTTTCCTTTGTCAGCGCCCGTAATACCAATTGCCGCGTCCAAAATCTGCTCAAGCAGGCCATTCAAGTCATCTTGCTGGACAAATCGCATGCTGACCTCATGGAGGAGGGTCATGTTTCGAAGATCGGACTCGAGTTGTTCCTGAGCCTTGCTGAGCTCCGCCTGCGCTCGTTTCCGTCCGGTTATGTCCCGATTGGTTTCCAGGATCAGCATGCCGTCGCCGTCGTCAGAAACGAGTTGATAGCGCGACGCGACAAACACCTCTTCGCCTTTCTTGGACGTGTGACGAAGTTCACCCTCCCAAAAGCCGTGTTCGCGCAGTTCGGCCTCAATTTCTGTCCATGGGCGCGGATGGCGCGTTTGTAGGAGATCGCGTGTGACTTTGCCAAGGGCCTCCTGCGGTTCGAAGCCGTAGAGTATGCTCGCGCCCTTGTTCCAAAACTCGATTCCACCGGGCTGCCGCCAGGCGAGGATCGCATCAAAGGAAAGTTCGATTAGTCCGGCCTGTCTTCGCAGGGCGCGCTCAGCTTGCTTGCGTTCGCTGATGTCGACCAACATGTTGGTTGCCCCAATCAGCCTATCGAACGCATCATGGAGCGGCGTCGGATGCGGAATAAAGGTTACGCGTGTTCCATCGGGACGCTCCGCGAGGACTTCTGAGCAGCGCACCGCGCGATTCTCCTTCAGGGCAATCGCCATAGGGCACATGTGGTGAGGCATCGGCGTGCCGTCGATGCAAAAAAGCTTCCAGAAGCCGCAGTATCGATCTGTGCCCAGCTTTGGCCTGCGACCCCACAGGGCCGCAGCGGCCTCATTGTAGAAGGTTAGGTAACCCTCCGCATCGGTCGCATAAAATGCAGCGGGAAGTCCTTCAAGCAGCTTCCGATAGATGTGGTCGCCTTCCCGGCGCGGACTCTTGGAGCGCGCGATCTTCGCAATACCTGCTTGTCGCGCGCCGATCATTTGACCACCAGGACGACCGAACTCGCCGCCGCTTGCAAGAGGGTGCCGGTGCGCGTAAGTCTGCCGGCAAACCAGATGCACCCGAATTCAACCTCTCGCTCTCGAAGCGCGCGGCATCTCATCCTTACTCGCAACTATTCTCAGCCACCTGATTCTGGGTTTACCGCTGGCAGCATAGGCCAGAATCTCACAAGGGCAAGATCCGCAAACATGCTATAAGAAGTTCTCACTTGGGCGTGCTTGACGCAACTCGCCTGTTTCCGAGCTGGAATCACTCGTCACGTCAGAGTTTGAGCATCCTTCGGCGGTAGTGCTCGTCGGGACGTCCGAGGATCCGACCAATGTTTTCCTGCGAGAGGAAGCGCGGTCCCCCAAGAGCAGCCGCGCCCACAAAGATCTTCGCTGCCTTCTCCGCCATGAACATGGCGGCTTTCACAGCCTCCGGCGATCGCCCGAGGGTGATGATGCCGTGATTTTCGAGCAGAATTACGCGCGGCGCGAAACCCATCTCTTCGACGTAATGCGTCGTCTCCTTTCGGATTACTTGAGAGAGCCTCAGCCCGGGATCAGTGTAAGGAACGAACATGGACGCCGGACCGCAGCAGACGATATCGTCCGGGAAAAGCTTCATTGTGGCAAAATCGGCTGCGCGTGGCGAGCACAGGATCTGGTTTATATGGATGGCATGAGTGTGCCCAACAAAGTTTGTCTCTGGCAGGCTGAGAAGATATGCATGAAAAAGAGCTTCCACAGACGGCTTCTTCGCAGAGTCATTCACACGTGACGCGAGGAGTTCATCATCGACCGCCTTGTCGTCGAGATCATTGCGATCAAGCATCTTGAGGAGCGGCGCCGATCGGCACTCGGTAACATCCGCATCGGTCAAGGTGCCGAGGCTACTTCCACTGCCTTTAACTAGGAAAGTGTCGTCGCTAAGTTTTGCGGACACGTTTCCCTCACCTAGAATGGCCAATCCACGGTGCTCCGCTCCCAGTTCGCGCGAAAGCGCAACCAGGGCCTCGCGAATTTCCGTCGAATCGGCCATGATCAAATCTCCCCGCAAAGAGAGACGTTCATGCCGAGCTCATTCATCGCCGCAGCTTTGGCGAACAAGGCACGGCGCGCCCTCGCCCTATCGGGCGCATAGGCCACTTGGATGTGATTCGCCTTGTGCCTGCCCATCATTTGATCGCGATTGATTCCCTGCAGGACGGCGTGCATTATCGGCCACTGGGGGGTCGTCAATTTCCACCTCTCTTCAGTTTCTTCTGCGGGGAGCTTCACAACCTTTGCCAGACCGGTGTCAAAGTTCAGGCGGCCGCCGGAAACGTCCACCCGGCTCCAGACGATCCAGCCCGGCTTGCTGACACCCCGAAGCGTTCCGCCGCCGAGGCGCCAATACATCGGAGGCTGGCGCATGCTTTCGGCGCCCTTCCAGCCGCCGATGAAATGCTTTGGTGGCGCCGCCCCGGAGATGAGGAAGACCCAGACGTACGCGTCGAGCTTCTTGCCATCGACTTTGCCAGTGAACTGCCGGCCCCAGCGCAGATCATGGAGGGTATTTTCAGGCGGCAGGCGTAGTTCTCTCCAGACGCGATCAGTGATCAAACCGTCGATGCCCGCGCATTCGTCGACTTCATTGAAGTGGGGGAGCGCTCGACCTTTGTAAAGTTCTTCGCGTGTTCCTTCGCGAAAGACGGGCGGCCGGTCTTCGTTGTTCAAAGTGCCTTCGACGAGATCCGAGGCGGGGCAGAGGTCTTTGAGTCCTTGCTGGTATTGGATGCCGACGGTTGAGCAGCCAAACTCATCCGCGATGCGGATGGCGGCGATATACATTTTGCATTGCTGAAGCACTTGCGACTCGGTCAGCTCGGTTTCCTCATTTTCGCCGAGGTGAAACTTGAGCTCCTTGCGCAGATACCAATCGTAAACCGCGCGCGCTTCCTCATCCGTGACGGTGAGCATCTTTGCGAAGAGTGAAGACTGGCTGAGTCGCTCCTTGAAAATTCCGGTTTGGTTCAAGAGCTCATCGGGAACGATGGCGTTGTACATTCCCATGCAGCCTTCATCGAACACACCCATGATCGCCTTCTCCTGGCGGAGGGATTTCGCAACCTTGCTGCCCACTTTCTGGCTGACCCCCGGTATTTTGAAGTTCGCAAGTGGCCGCACATGCGACGCGTCGTGCTTGATCTTGCCTTTCTTTAGCCATTTGCCCAGACCGCGGCGGAAGTAGTCGTCGTCGAAGTTTTCGCTCCAGAGTGAGCTGAACTTGACTCCCGCTTTGCTGAGCGATCCGTTAAGGTTGAGCAAACCGACCAGTCCAGGCCATGTGCCACTCCAATTTGCGACGGTGAGGATAGGGCCTCGATGTGTGAGAAGGCCATGTAGAATATGGTGACTGTATTGCCAGACCGACTCTGCGACGATCAGCGGTTCATCGGTGGGAATTTTACTGAAGACCTCCATTCCATACTTTTGGCTGTCAATGAATCCATGCTTCTTTTCGGGATCGAAAGAATGGGTGCGTTTAATTGCTGCTCCCTGCTTTTCGACTGCGGCGACAAGTTGCTTTTCCATTTCCGCCTGGGCAGCTTCGCAGGTTCGGTTTGCTTCAACCCGAAGGTCGCCGTTCGCAATGAGATGAATGGTTTTCATGATTTGTTTAATGCCACTTGGTAATTCCAGCGAAGAACTAGCTCTGGAGTAAGGCCGCTATCTTGCGGCGCAGAGCTATTCATTCGGGAGAAAGATGCATTCCGGAAAATCAAATATGCACGAGAGAGCTTTGGGCTTAAAGCGCATTTTGTAAATGGCCCGCCAGGCTCCGAGTAAGCTGATCAGCGCGGGAGCGATGCTGATTTGTTTAAGCAGCGTTGGCGGTGGGGACGCCCGCCATTAAGCGAAGGACGGATTCCTGGGAGGCCTGCTGGCGTGATAGTTCTCCAGCGAGTCTGCCATCGCGCATGACCAGGATGCGGGTGGAGAGATTGATGACTTCGGGCAGCTCGGAGGAAATGAGCATGACGGCCAAG
>DATLIT010000255.1:0-8954 GCA_035539295.1 Terrimicrobiaceae bacterium
CCTTTAATCAGGGCTCCTTGCTCGACAACAGTTCCCTTTCCGACGAAGACGGCACTTCCGAGAAAGGGCCTTCCAAGCAACTTCCCGCGGATCCCTGGTTGAAGTCGAAACTTCAGGTAGGCTTCAATTTTGGGTAAAGCCTGCCAGACCGCGTCGAGATTATCGAATATAACGCGGTGCTCGGTGCAGCTCAGATCTAAAAATTCCTCAGGCGCGAACATCATCTCAAACTACCGATCGATTGGCTGGCTGAAAATACGCAGATGATCGCCTCAAGCGATTTCTCGACTAAAGCACGGAGAACAGGTCTCTCAACCTCGTCGGGAGAGCTTCTGCCCCTTCTTGGTATCCTTCACTTGCCAACCGGTCGCGAGCAGTTGATCACGCAAGGCATCACTAAGTGCCCATTCTTTCTTCTCTCTCGCTTCGGCCCGTCGCAAGAGCATCTCGCGCACTTCCTCGGGAATACCTTCTTCGTCCGCCGACAGTACCAAAACAGACTCGAATTTCTCACGCCAGTCCAGCAAAGCTCGCGCTTGGCCGCCCGATAGTTCGCCGGCATCGATCAGGCGATTAGAATCCCTGATCAGTTCGAAGATCGCGCCCAAGCCTGCGGAGACGTTCAGGTCATCATCCAGAGCTTCGGTGAACTTCTCCGGACGGAGTTCGGAAGGTAGTGGCTCTGCAGTCTTCGCCGCCATCGCCCTCACGCGTTCAAACCATTCATCATAGCGGGCGAGAGCCTTCCGCGCCGCTTCGAGGCTCTCGAATGTGAAGTTCAATGGCTCGCGATACTTGACCGCCGCGAGCACGTAGCGAACTTCACGGCCGCTCCAACCTTTCGCCTTCAGATCGCGGAGCGTAAAAAAGTTATTCTCGCTCTTGGACATCTTGCGCCCGTCCACCAGAAGGTGCTTACAGTGCATCCAAAGCCGGACAAAAGGCATCTTGGTGACGCATTCGGTTTGCGCGATTTCCGCCTCATGATGTGGGAAGATATTATCTTCACCGCCACAATGAACGTCGATCTGCGAACCAAGAATGGCCGTTGCCATGGCGCTACATTCAATATGCCAGCCAGGACGACCTCGCCCCCACGGGCTCTCCCACCAGACGTCTCCGTCCTCCGGATCCCAAGCTTTCCATAAGGCAAAGTCGCTCGCCTCCTCCTTCTCGTATTCGTCGCTGCGCACGCGTCCTGTTGCCTGGAGCTCGTCGAGATTAAAGTGTGCGAGCGCACCGTATCGCGGAAATGATTTGATCCGGAAATAGACCGAGCCATCGTCGGCGCGGTAGGCACATTCACGCTCGATGAGCACTGCGATCATCTCAATCATCCGCGCAATATATTTTGGCGCGGTCGCCTCTGGAAAATGATCGGCGCGGCGAATGCGTAGTGAGTCGAGATCTTCAAAGAAGGCCTGCTTGAAGGGTTCCGTAAACTCCGTCAGCGGCACTCCCTGCGCTCGCGCGCCACGAATCGTTTTGTCATCGACATCGGTCAGATTCATGACGCGCTCAACCTGATAGCCTCGAAGTTCCAAGTGCCGCTGCAGCAGATCCTCGAAGATGTAAGCGCGAAAGTTTCCAATATGAGCGTAATCATATACCGTCGGTCCGCACGTGTACATGCGCACGCGATTCGGCTCAATCGGCCGGAACTCCTCGATCTCACGGGTGAGCGTATTAAAAAAGCGCAGGCTCATTTCCTTTCCACCGATGCCACTGCCAACGCGGCGATTCCCTCGCCGCGGCCAAGAAAGCCCAAGCCTTCGTTCGTCGTCGCCTTGATTCCTACGCGACTTGGTGAAACCGCCAGCGCATCGGCAAGGTTCGCCTTCATGCCTTGCAGATACGGCGCCATCTTGGGAGCCTCAGCCACGAGGGTCGCATCGACGTTGACCACCACGATGTCCATGGCCGTAAGCTTCTCGCGGACCGTTCGCACGATGATCAGACTGTTCAGGCCGCGCAACGATTCATCAGTATTGGGAAACAAGTGGCCGATATCAGACTCGCCGGCGGCGCCGAGCAATGCATCTGCGATCGAGTGGCAAAGAACATCCGCGTCGGAGTGTCCCTCGAGCCCGAGGGGAAATTCGATGGTCACGCCGCCAAGCACGAGAGGTCTTCCCGCTGCGAAGCGATGCACGTCATAGCCGATGCCACAGGCAACCATCACAGCTCAAACTCGATCAGTCCATTCGAAGCGACAATCGAGAATTTCTCCTCGGCCGTCTCGTGCGGCTTCAGCACAACTTTGCCGCCCGCTTTCTCCAGGAGGAGGACTCCTGCCGCCACATCCCAAAGGCTGATGCTGCCCTCAACGTAGATATCGAGTCTGCCGCAAGCAACATACGCGATGTCGAGCGCGGCGCTGCCCATCATGCGACATTTCTTCGCCGATCTCAGCATGCGTTGGAAGAGCGGCAAACCGAGGTCAATATTAGCGAGAGACTTTGCCATCCCAACGGAAACGATGGCCTCGGAGAGCGCGGTGCGGCTGCTGACCACCGCCGGTCGGTTATTCAGCATCGTGACGCCTCCCTCTTCAACCGACCAGAGTTCGTCACGCATGGGATCGTAGATCACCCCGACGATGATTCTCTTGGCCTGTCGCAGCGCGATGGAAATGGCAAAATGCGGAATCCCGTAGAAATAATTCACCGTTCCATCGATCGGGTCGATCACCCACTGAAATTCACTGTCGGCATCGCCGCGCATTCCCTCCTCGCCATAAATGGCGTGCGAGGGAAACTGTTCCAGCAGGCACGATTCGATCAATGCCTGACTACGCCTGTCGAGTTCAAGCTTGATATCGTGCGCCTCGTTCAGATCCACGGTCAATGTGCGCCCATAGTGCGCCCGCAAGAGCCCACCGGCTGCGTAGGCAGCCTCAATCGCAAAATCCAAATATGCAGACACGCTTACCCTTCTAGAGAGGCTTCGGCTCGTGAGCAAAAAAAATTTGGGAGAAGCCAATGGCGTCTCCCAAATCGGTTGTGTTCTTCGCTCGTGGCGAACAACGTTGCGTTGCCGGATTCGGCAATGATTACTTCTTGCCGACGGTCTTTTTCTTAGCGGGTTTTTTGGCCGCAGCCTTTTTTACTGGAGCTTTCTTGGCAGCGGATTTCTTCTTAGCTGGCATTCGTTTTCCCCCCTTTCCACTCGCAACTGCGAAAATCGGTGAAAATCATGTGAACAACTCACTGCTGGCTGTGAATAGTTCTCTTAGAAAAAGACGTCAACGAATTTTTTTGGATTTTCGCTTGATTTTTTTTGCGACTTGCACGGGGTAGCTGGCTGGCTGCTGCTCGCGGAACAAGATTTCATCAGCTTTGGCGACGATCTCGTCGACGTTCCAGAGACGTCCGAGACCCTCGTATCCACAGGCAAGCATTCCTTCCTCGGGTCCGATAAAGGTGGCGCCGCGCGCTCTTAGCGTTGCGACATTTTGTTGTGTGGCGGGGTGCAACCACATCTTGCCATTCATCGCCGGCGCGATGAGAACCGGCGCCTGCGTCGCCAGGGCGATGGAGGTGAGAACGTCGTCACAAATTCCGAGCGCGAGCTTGGCGAGGAGATTGGCGGTAGCCGGAGCGGCGAGAAAAAGATCCGCCCGATCAGCGAGATCGATGTGCGTGGGACGCCAAGATTCAGGCTCATCGAGAACTCCCGAGGTCACCGGATTTTTCGAGAGAGTCTGAAAGGTCATCGGTGCGACAAAGCTGGTCGCGTTCTGCGTCATGACGACGAAAACAGCGTGTCCGCGCTTTACGAGTTTGCTGGTGAGGTCTGCGGCCTTGTAAGCAGCGATGGAGCCGGCGACGCCAAGGATGATCGATTTCACGAGATGCGCACAAGTCTGCGGCTCTGGTAGCGTTCCGCGCGCATGACCGCGCGAAACTTTTCGATGTCTTCCTCCATCGAGCCACTGATGATGGTGTATTTATATTCGCGCCAGCGTTCCATTTCGGCGGCGGCGTTTTGCAGCCTGGTGGTGATTTGCTCTTCAGTTTCGGTGCCGCGCTTCATCAGGCGTCGGCGAAGTTCTTCGAGATTGGGCGGCATGATAAAGACGTCAACCAGCGCGTCTTGAATGAAGCGGTCGGCGGATGCGCGAATGGTGGCTGCACCTTTGGTATCAACGTCAATGAGGACATCGATACCACTGCGAAGGTTGGCAATGACAGGCTCGCGCAACGTGCCGTACTTGTTACCGTGAACTTCGGCGTACTCTAAGAATTCCCCAGCTACAACCCGCCGGTCGAACTCGTCCTTGCTAAGAAATTGATAGTCCTCGCCTTCAACTTCGCCGGATCGCGGTACGCGGGTCGTGCAGGAGACCGCATAGACAAAATCGGGTTTGTGTCGCAAGGCCGAGCAAAGCGTCGTCTTGCCGGCGCCTGAAGGCGCCGAGAGGACGAAAAGAATCCCGGTGCGTTCAAAGGTGCTATTCAACATTGGCCAGTTGCTCGCGGGCTTTATCAAGCTCGGCTTTTGCCTCCACGACAAGAAGCGAAATCTCGGCGTCGTTCGCCTTGGCACCTGCGGTGTGCCATTCGCGGCCCATCTCTTGGGCGAGAAACTCGAGCGTCCGGCCAACTGGTTCGTTGCTCTCGAGGTGATCGCCGAATTGCCCCAGATGACTTTCGAGTCGCGCCAGTTCTTCGGTGATGTCACATCGCTCCGCGAAGACCGCGATCTCCGTGGTGATGCGCGGATCAAGGAGGTCAACGGGCAACCTGGCCGCTTGCAGGCGGTTGAATAGAGCTGCGCGCTGGCGCTTGGGAACACGCGGTGCGAGCGCCCTTACCCGGCGAAGCCGCGTGGTCATGCGCGCAACCGCGCGGAGAAGCTCTTTTTTGAGGTGGGCGCCTTCGCGGACGCGCATCGCGAGCAAGCCCTCGAGGGCCTGACCGAGTGCTTGGCGGACAAGTGGCCAGAGTTCCCCCTGCTGCGTGTCCTCGGTCCTGAGCACGCCCGGAGCGGACAAGACCGTCTCCAGCGAAATATCGCCGGCCAGGTCAAGCTCATTTTGCAATGCGCGCACCTCGCGGAGAAATTCCGCCGCGCGCCGCCGATCAACGAGGACGGGTGCAGATTGAGGAGGATGCTCGACAGTCAGCGAGACCTGCACCTTTCCGCGCGAGATCCGTTTGAACACCTCCTCTCGCACTCCTGGCTCCAGCCAAGCCAGATCGCGCGAGGTAACTAAGGCAACTTCACATTGCCGTCGATTGACCGAAAAGCATTCCGCGACAACACGAAAACTCCTTGCGACGGCGGTGCCACGTCCGTGCCCGGTCATGCTTTTCATCGACGAAGATTAAGAGGGCCTTCCGAGCGTTGTCACGTCTTGAACTACTTAGCTCCGAATCTGAAAGCGATGAGTCATCGCAAGCGCAAACGAAAGGTCGCGCGGTCACTTGCAGGCGTCAGGTTATCGTTCTCATCTAACAGCGAAAGCCCGCGCCAAAGTTCAAATCGGCGATGCAGGGTTGCACGTCCGGAGGGATATGCGGAAGGCGGGCTCAACTGAAAGTCGTTCCTTGCGAAATCATCCAGGCTGCCACCTGAGGAGGGCCTGCGTGGAAAGACGCCGGGAGCGACCAAGCCATCGGTCGCGTCTGGACCAACCAGCGGCGCTTGCGCATACACACCCGGCACCATGCCGGTCGTCAATAACTGGATAAGCGATCCCTGCGGCAGCGATGGATCCGAGCGCAAGACTAACCGCGGTTCGCCGAGAGTCCCAAAGGCATAGAGCTGGACATCGTAGTCAAGCGCCCGCGTCGTCCCGTGGATATCTATTCGCGGAATCCATGGACTCGCCTCGACGAAGTCAACATAGCCGTCGGAAATGGTTAAAGTGGTGAAGGGGAGAAAGGCGCGCACATCTCGAAGTTTGATTTGCCCAAGTGGGAGGGGGTATTCAAGCGTGCCGGTCAGGCGCAATTCGGCAAGGATCTCTCCCGCTGGTGACGTGCCTGAAAAGAGAAAGGACGAATCATTCGTCAACGACACCTCTAACCTCCACCGGTTGATAGGTCGCGGGAAAAGACCATCAAATCGCGGCGGGCGAAACGAGTCGGCGTCCGAAGCGGAACCCACCGAGATCGGGATTACTTCCAAACGTCGCGAGAATCGCCCGTCAAGCAGACGCACGTCTCCCTTAAAGAGCCCGGCGCGGAAGTCTCCGGTCGCGTGCAGAGTGCAATTAGCCTTTAGTTGCAGCCAGGGCAAGCGAGTGAGCTCGATGCGGGTTCCGGTAAAGAAGAAATCGAAGTACGGCTCCAAGACATCTTTGAGAGACACCCCGCCCCAAATTTCGAAGGATCCTCCGCCTAGCTCGCCCGTGAGTTCTTCGATATCCGCTCGTTCGCCGGCGATGATCAAAGCGCCGGTCGCTTTGCTTACTACCGGCAAGTAAGGTGAAACTTCTAACTGACCATCGCTAAGAGCAAGTCGGCCATACAGTGATGGAGCACTTATCGTCCCAGTAACGGAAAGGTCGCCTGACAAATGGCCAGCTAATTGACGAACACTCGGGAGGATGGGGCGAAGGCTGGCGAGATCAGCGCTCGGAACACTAAGGTCGACTGAAATCCAGCCTTCCGGATCGATCCAATGTCTCGCGCCGTCTGGTGCGCTGACAACGCCAAACGGACCCTCGGCCTTGAAAGTGATCGGAGAGAGTCCCACGGACGTTAGCTCTCCAGTAATCGTGGCCGATCCGCCGGCAGCCTGAATCGAAGCGCGAACCTGCGAAGGCGGACTCATGCCTTCTCCAAACCGTCTTGACAGCCCTTTTGCTTCAGCGTTCGCGTCGACACTTGGGTCTATAAGTGAACCCGCGGCTCTGAGATTCGCCTTGAAAGTCCCTTCGAAAGGCCTGTCATTTCCCGCAAGACGAAGCAACTCGCGAATATTCAGCGGAGTGTTCGCGACGATCTCCGCATACATTTTCTTGTCCAAATGCAGGGCATTCTTGAGTGGCTTCCCAGCTCCGACATCAAACGGATCGATGGGAAGATAAATTGCGGCGGCGGCGAGCTGGCGGCCACTGGCATGAAGGCGTGCATCATCGAGCTTAATGCCTGATCTGGCGAGAGTCGCCCGCGTGGTGAAGCGCAACGAGCCGCGTTCCAATTCGAACCCACTGAAATACACGTTCTCCGGAGAATACGTTCCGGCAAACCGACCGGTTACTCCGCTGGGCGTAAACTCGGAGATAAAATTCTCAAGGGAGACATTAAACGCGCCGGAATGGGCAGAAGCTTTTCCGTCGCCTTGCCAGCGAAGTTGGACGGCACCGGCACGCACCTCTGGAGTCTTTATGCCTTTAAAGAAATCGCGGTATGCGGAAAGATTTTTGGTGCGCGCCTGAATCTCACCCGCATAGGTGTAGGGGGCACTGATCTCGACATTTCCTTTGGCGCGGACGAAATCCTCCCCGCTCCAGAATTCGCACTGCGTCACCTGGACTTCGCTGCCGGCAAAACTCACGTCGACTCGCCCGGAATCGATGGGTTGCTTGCGAAACCCCATTTGCGATCCCTCGAGCGTGAGGAAGCCGCCAAGCTTGCCCGCCTGACCATTGATCGAGCCGCTCAAGCTCATTCTGCCGCTCATCTCATCGAACGGCGAGCCAAACAAGCCTGCCAGCGCGCCGAGTTCGTTAATGGATGCGGTGAGGTGAAGCAAAAAAGGCGCCTTCGCCATTCCCAGCCAGCCTTGATCGAGCGAGAACTCGCCGCTGGCCGCGAGGGTATTCTCCTTTTGCTTGAGCACGAGATCGCTCACAGCGACGCGGCGATGGATCATGCGTGCGCCGAGTTCGAGAGATTCCCATCCGCGCTTGTTCAGTCGGAAGCCGTCGGCCGCCAGTCGCAGCGAACCCTGGCCATCGAGGGCGCGCTCCGAAACGCCGCGAAACGTAAACTTCACATCGCGGATGACGCCCTCGAGATCTGCGTGATAACCCAACAGCGCGGCGACGGGAGCAATCTCAATATTCGAAGCCGAAACGGCCGAATCGACCGCCATCATCCCCCGTTCGGAATTCAGAGAAACATCGAAACGCAAAGAGCCACCAAAGAGGGTCGCCTGAACACCGAGCGCGACGCCAGCGGCCTGCGCCAGTTGGACTTCCAAGTTGTCGAGCTTGACCCCTTCCCACAGGTCGATGCTTGCGAAATAGATTGTTCCATCCTTCCATGCCGTTGTTCCCTTGAGGGAGCCAAGGCTCTGATTCACCGGCCCAGCGTGGATCTCAGCACCGACAGCTCGAAATTCACCCGAGCGTTCTTCGCTGAAGTCCGCAGAGACATCTTCGAAAAAGTAGGACTGGCCGGGGGCGAGGAACTCGAGATTGGCGCGCTGGATACCTACATACTCGGGTAGCCAGCGCAACATGCGTTGTTTCTGAGTTCCCTGTTCTCTCTCGTTTGCCTGTTCAGCGAGCTGGCGTTGGCGGTTATCTCCACGCCGTAAATCGAGCACCGCGCGGACGTCTTGAATGATCAAGGCGCGAAAAAACCTGCCTTGATCGAACAGGATGCTCCAGAGCGGCCCTGGCAAGAGTTCGACGCGCGCCGCGTCGACGGCCGTTTGAGATTCGTCGGGGTCGGTGGCGCGAACGCGCAGCCGCTCAAAGACAATCGGCTGCGACAGCTGGGCGCGTATCTCCCCAATTTCGAGCTGCAACCCTGCCTTACTGGCGGCGCGATCTAACGCGAGACGAAGCACCCATGACAAAACCGGTGGATGAATCAGCCAAATGACCAGAGCACACGCCGCCAGCAGGAGCAGGCTTCGCCATGGAATCCGGCGCACCCTTCGCTCGTCAACCAACGTGTTCATCCAATCGCCATTTACCACATTGTGGGGGTCGGAGCACGTAGAAGCTCCCTCGGTTTCCGACTTGAAGCACGGACTGACGGCGCTTAGAG
>DATLIT010000256.1:0-6651 GCA_035539295.1 Terrimicrobiaceae bacterium
GCGCTACTCACACTCCCGTTCCTTGGCGGTTCAAAATTGGTTTGGCTGAAGAATGCCTCGTTTCTGGCTGATGTCGGCGCCGGACGCTCCGAGAGCGTCACCGGTGCGCTCGAAACGCTCTGTCAGGTTCTTGAATCTGGACTTCCCGAAGGCGTCAGCTTCCTTCTGAGCGCACCGTTGGCCGACAAACGCAGAACCGGCTACAAGCTCTTGGCAAAACTTGCGACCACCGCGGTCTACGATCTTCCCAATGTTGGCTTTCGGGGCGACGAGGAGGCGATCGCTGAATGGACGGCCGTGCGCGCGCGCGAGCGTGGTCTGCAGTTGCGTCCGGACGCAGTGGACGTTGTGGCCGCGCGGGTTGGCCTGAATCCGCTTCAACTCGAGAGTGAACTCGGCAAGCTTGAGACGGCGTTCGGAACCAGCACCCGTATCAGTTCGGAAGATGTCCGGCTTCTGGTGCCGCAGACACGCGAAGGAGGCATTTTCGATCTGAGCGACGCTATCTTGAAACGAGACCTTACGTTGGCGTTGGAAACTGTCCAACAGCTCCTTCACCAGGGGGAGCGTGGCATACCCATCCTGCTGGCTGCGGTGGTGCCCACGATGCGCAATCTCCTGCTCGTGAAGGATCTCATCCTGAGCCATAAATTGGCCCCCCCTTCGCAACCGCAGTTCTTTGCCGGAATTCTCAAGCGCCTTTCTCCGGCCGAGACCGCGCATCTTCCCCGTAAGAAAGACGGCACTCCGAGCGCCTATCTCCTGGGAATCGCGGCAACGAGCGCCTCCCACTACACCCTCGAGGAGCTCAAACAAGGATTTGCCTCCTGCGCGGCGGCAAACCAGCAACTCCTCAGTGGAACGCTCACCGATGCTGTGATTATGGAACGTTTGCTCATCGACCTCTTGGCGAGAAAAGATCGACAAACCGGTTGACATCTCAAGATATTGTGGTGAATTCGCAAACAAAGGTTAAGGCACCACAATGCGTTGCCCTAAGTGCGGTTCCCTTCAAGATAAAGTGATCGACTCCCGTCTATCCAGAGACGGTGACAGCATTCGTCGACGGCGGGAGTGCCTGGCGTGCGAGACACGCTATACAACTTACGAAGAGATTGAGCGCATCGAGTTGCGTGCCATCAAGCGAGACGGTCGCCACGAGCCCTTCGATAGGCACAAGCTACTTACGAGTCTTGTCAAGGCTTGTGAAAAGCGCCCCATCGGAATGGAACGAATTGAACGAGCGGTCGAGGAGCTATTGCACGAGCTCGAGTCGCAACAGAAGCGCGAAATTCCCACGCGCCTGATCGGTGCGATGGTTATGGAGAAGCTGCACGCGATAGATCCCATAGCCTATGTTCGCTACGCCTCGGTCTACCGACAATTCCAGGAGATTGGCGATTTCATTGAAGAGATCCAGACCTATCAGGAAAAACGGTCGTCGCGCTCTTCTGCACAACCTGAACTCTTCCAGGCATGATCAGTCTTCCGAATAACTTACCCCTGGTCCGTTTTAGCGACGGGCAGGTGATTCAGTTCGAGCGTGGCTGGTTAGCGGGGACGCTGGCTCGCGCGGCCGAGCGCGCCGGTTACAAGAAGTGGTGGCTAGCCCCTCATGTCACCGAAAGTGTCACCAACTACCTCGAGCGAGATTTCCCCGAAAGTATCGTAGCGATCGGACGTCTCGAGAAGGCGGTGCAGTCTGTGCTTCAAGTCATTGGCTATGCGGATGTTGCTGGGCATTTTTGCGCTGTTCCTCCTCCGACCCGGATCTCATTGGTAGACGTGGCGCGGGCCGCCGGTTGCGGCTACGAGCTTGCCTTCTTTGACCTGCTGCGTTCCCGCCTTCGCGAAGCTCTCGAGGCCAAGGTGGAACGCTTGGAAATTTGTGATGCGCACTCCGGAATTAAGATCCTGAGATCCGCAAAGAACTGGCGCCGCGATTGCTCCGGGCTTCTGGAAGAAGTCGTTAACTTCGTGCGCAACGAAGTGGACTCTTCGCCCGGCGCGGAGTTGCAGATGCAATTGTCATGACGCTCTTTGAAAGGATCATAAAGGGCGAGGTTCCCGCCCAGATCATTCATGAGGATGACCAATGCGTGGCAATTCGAGACATCAACCCGCAGGCTCCGACCCACGTTCTCGTTATTCCCAAAAAGGTCATTCCGCGGCTCGGTGAGGCTACCCCTTCCGACGAAAGCTTATTGGGCCACCTGCTGCTCACCGCGGCAGAGGTCGCGAAGCGGGAGGGTCTCGCAGGAAATGGATATCGCATTGTTGTCAACCAAGGGTGGCAAGCGGGCGAGAGCGTGCCACACCTTCACGTTCATGTCCTCGGCGGCCGTCAAATGAAGTGGCCCCCAGGCTAGCTCGCCGCAAGTTCTCGCGGCTATCGGTCGCACTCGCCCATGACAAAATCGATCGAGCCTAAAATTGTCACGACATCGCTGATCATGTGGCCGGGTAAGATCTTCGGCAGAATACTGAGATTGACGAAGCTCGGGGCTCGGATTTTTAGGCGGTAGGGCACCCCGCCTCCCTTACTGCAGATGTAAAAGCCAAGTTCTCCCTTGGGGTTCTCGGCCGCGAAATAAACCTCTCCGACAGGCGCCTCGACTCCCTCGGTCACGAGGATAAAATGATGAATAAGTTCCTCCATCTTGGTGAGAACGTCGACCTTCGGCGGTAATGTCTGTTTGGCGTCAACGTAGTTGATCTCTCCCGAAGGAAGTTTCTCGATGACCTGCTCCAAAATCCGGACGCTTTGTCGCATTTCCTCCATCCGAACAAGATAGCGGTCGAATGCATCTCCTACACTGCCGATCGGGATCTCGAAGTCGTAGTTCTGGTAATCCAAGTATGGGTTTTTTCGGCGGACATCATGTTCGACGCCGCATCCCCGCAAATTAGGACCCGAAAGTGCGTATGCGATTGCATCAGCCTTTGAGATCACGCCGACGTTTTTGCATCGATCGATGAAAATGCGATTGCGTGTCAAAAGTTTGTCCAGCTCTGCGATGGCAGGCCTGACCCCGGCGATGAACTCGTGCAGTTGCGGGATAAAGGAGTCGGGAAGATCTCGCGTCTGGCCGCCGATGCGTGTGTAGCTCGTTGTAAAACGCGCCCCGCTCAGCAATTCGACAAGGTTGTAAATCTTTTCGCGCTCGAGAAACGTGTAAAGAAAAACGGTCACCGCGCCGATATCCATGGCCATGGCGCCAATTCCGAGCATGTGAGCTGAGATCCGGGCCAATTCGCAGCAGATGACTCGGATCGCCTTCCCGCGCGGCGGCAACTCCCAACCCATGAGCTTCTCGACCGCGAGCGCATAAGCGACGTTATTCGCAATCGGTGCGAGGTAATCGAGTCTGTCCGTGTAGGGCACAAACTGGTTGTACTGCATGTTCTCCGCGATTTTTTCATCTCCCCGATGAAGGTAGCCGATGTCGGGGGTCGCCTTGGTGATCACCTCCCCATCCAGCTCCAGGACGATACGCAAGACGCCGTGGGTGGACGGGTGCGAGGGGCCCATATTGAGCGTGAGCTGCTCTCCGAGCAATTCTCCCGACTCCTGTGCTTTGCGAGCTTGCCCAAGGCTTCTCGTCAAGCTATCAGGGTGCTCAATTGTTGTTGCCATGTCTGGATTTTGCTGCGCTTCTAGTTTGGACGCCTGCCCGACCTCATAGCCTATCACAAACGATCACAAACTATGACTACTGTTTCCTCTTCGAACGAAAAAGCAAGCTTGCCCACCGTCTCTACTTCGAACGAAAAGGCGAACCTGCCCGTGGTTGTAATCATTGGAGGAGGGTTTGCAGGACTCAGTGCTGCCAAGGCACTCGCCGATGCTCCCGTCAAAGTCATTCTCGTTGACCGGAGCAATCACCACCTTTTCCAACCTCTACTTTACCAGGTAGCCACTGCCGAATTGTCGCCGGCAGACATCGCGCAGCCGATCCGCGGAATTCTCCGCAACCAGGCCAATGTCCGTGTCGTTCTCGATGAGGTTAAACAGATCAATCCGGAGAGCCGCGAGGTGGTTACGGAGGACCTGACCTTTAAGTATGACTACCTGATTGTGGCGGCCGGGGCGCGTCATCATTATTTCGGTAACGATCAATGGGAAGAGCAAGCGCCCGGTCTCAAAAGCATTAAAGACGCTCTCGAGATCCGCCGCCGCGTCCTCCTCGCCTTCGAAGTCGCTGAAAAGGCGCATACCGACGAAGACCGCCGGCAAGCATTAACCTTCGTGATCGTCGGAGCGGGTCCGACCGGAGTCGAAATGGCGGGAGCAATTTCCGAGCTCGCTCGCTTCACACTTCGGAGCGACTTTCGCCATATCGATCCAACCTCTGCTCGTGTTATTCTGGTAGAGGCCGCTCCGCGGGTCCTTCCTCCCTTCGACCCGGCGCTCTCCGAAAGTGCTCTTCGGCAGCTCAAGGAACTTCACGTCGAAGTAATGCTAAACAGCGCAGTGACTCGCCTGGCCGAGGGCGAAGTGGACGTGAATAAAGAGGTCATCAAGACGCGCACGGTGATCTGGGCGGCCGGCAACAAGGCTTCTCCGCTTGCCGGAATGCTCGGCGGTGAGATCGATCGCCAGGGTCGCATAAAAGTAAATCCGGACCTGACCATTCCGGGGCGTCCAGAAATCCAGGCGATCGGCGACATGATGGCCACCACCTATGACGGCGGCAAACCCGTGCCGGGAGTGAGTCCCGCGGCTATGCAGGCTGGGCGGCATGCCGCCAAGAACATCGAGCGCCAGCTTCGAGGTGAACCGCCGCTGCAATGGAACTACTTTGACAAGGGAAGCATGGCAACTATCGGGCGCTATAAGGCAGTTGCCCAGGTCGCGGGGATGAAGTTCAGCGGCCACCTCGCCTGGTTGGCGTGGGTTTTCGTTCACCTCATATTTCTCATCGGGTTCCGAAACCGCGTTTTCGTCTTCTGGCAATGGGCTTGGGCACACGTTAACTACGCAAAGGGTGCTCGGCTCATCACCGGAAAAGTCGGCAAAGAGGGCATGCTGAAAGAGAAGGGCGCTGGCATACCTGATTAGCAACAGCGGAACGTGGTTTTGCAGCAGGCTCCTTACGCATACGAAACCTGGCTGATCCGGCATACCGAGCGACCGAAGAGGAGAGCTTGAGCGAGATTTCGAGTCCGGTCTGTCGGAAATTCGGTCAAGATAAGAGTTAGCGCTTTGTGTCAGCCGTCGGCAAAGTCGCCGTCATTGGTTCGGGATCCGTCGGTCTCTACTACGGTGGCAAGCTGGCTGCCAACGGGTTGGACGTCCATTTTCTCCTCCGCTCAGGCTTCGATGAAGCAAGCCAGCGCGGTATTTCGATCTTCAGCGTCAATAGCGAGGACGTTCATCTCGCTCGGCCGAAGATATTCCGGGACGTTCGTGAGATTGGCCCATGCGATGTTGTCATCGTGGCGCTAAAGGCGACCTCGAACACGGCTCTCGAGAGACTGGTTCCTCCTCTTCTTCACGACGGGACCGTTTTACTGACGCTTCAGAACGGTCTCGGTAACGAAGAATTGCTGGCGGCGCTCTTCGGAGCTGAGCGCGTGCTCGGAGGTTTATGTTTCGTTTGCCTCACTCGACGAACCGCAGCCAGCGTGGATCACTTCGGTCACGGAATGCTTTCGATTGGCGAGTATGCCGGGTCTCCTCTCACTCGAACACGCGTGCTCGTCGAAGCATTCTGCAAGAGCGATATCGACGCGCGGGTCGTAGATGATTTGGCAACCGAACGTTGGCGCAAGCTTGTCTGGAATATTCCGTTCAACGGGCTGGCCGTCGCAGAAAGCGGTCTTACGGTGGACAAAATACTCGGCGACCCGAAGATCAAGGCACGCTGCCGTGCCTTGATGAACGAAACGATTGCTGCGGCAACCGCTCTTGGTCACCCCATCGAGCAACAATATGCCGACCTGCAAATTGAGCGGACCTATGCCATGGGCGCTTATCAGCCCTCCACGCTCGTCGATTGGCTCGCCGGAAGGGAATTGGAAATCGAGACAATGTGGGGAGAGCCTCTGCGTCGCGCAAAAAAAATCGGGCTCTCGCTCCCGCACCTCCATCTGCTTTACGAGCATCTCAAGCGGCTTCAATCTCCATCGTCGCAAGCATCTGAGGCGTCCTGGTTTCATCAGGACGCGGACCGCACTTCTAAGGTGTGAAAATCGCCCGCCCTAATCAGCTAGTGGCAAACCCGCCCATCTCTGATATCCTGTCGCGCTTTTCGCTGCATGGACGAAGCTCCGGAACCACTAGACGACGATTTGGTCGCCCGCACGCAGAGCGGGGACCCGGAGGCGTTCGATGAACTAGTGATTCGCTACAGTCCGAGGCTGTATGGGCTTGTTTACAACATGACTTCCAACCACGAAGATACCAACGATCTTCTTCAGGAAGTCTTCGCCAAAGCATATCGTTCAATCAGCGGCTTTCGAGGTAAATCGAGCTTTTACACCTGGCTCCATTCCATCGCCGTCAATATGACGATAAACTTTGTCAAAAAGCGCGGTCGACGGCATGCCATGAGCCTCGATGACATGGATGCCGGCGTGCAGAACGATCCGGACTTCATCGAAGCCACTACTGGCGGTGATCCGCGGCAGGATGCGAATATCTCCGAA
>DATLIT010000257.1:0-5350 GCA_035539295.1 Terrimicrobiaceae bacterium
CGAGTGTGAGAATAGCCTGCGCCGTTTGCGCGTCGAAACTATTGATCTTTACCAGATCCATTGGCCGGTGGACGACACAACGGAATTGGAAGAGGGATGGGCGGCAATGGCTCAGCTCCATAGAGAAGGCAAGGTGCGCTGGATCGGCGTATCAAACTTCAACGTTGAGGAGATGAAGCGCGCGCAAGCGATTGCGCCGATTACCTCGCTTCAACCGCCCTACTCGCTCATTCGCCGCGACATCGAGGAGGAAATCTTGCCCTTCTGCCAGCGCGAGGGAATTGGCGTAATTGTCTATTCGCCGATGGCTTCAGGATTACTCACAGGCAAGATGACGCGTGAACGCATCACCAAACTCCCGGATGATGATTGGCGCAAGCGCGATCCCAGCTTTCAGGAACCGAGACTTTCGGAGCATCTGGCGCTTGTCGAACGGCTCCGCGCCATCGGAGCGCAGTGCGGCCGTTTGCCAGGCGCAGTCGCCATAGCATGGACGCTTGGCCACCCGGCGGTAACCGGGGCAATTGTCGGTGCACGCAGCGCGAAGCAGGCAGATGGGGTGATGAACGCAGATACCCTTCGGCTCACAAGCCGGGAAAAAGCCGAAATCGAAGCGCCAAACGAAGTTACCGTCTGATGGGAACCTGGACGACTAACGATATTTTCATTACAAAACAAAAGGAAAGAATGACAAAGAGACTCGAAGGAAAAGTAGCACTCATCACGGGCGCGAGCGCCGGTATCGGACAAGCCTGCGCCCGAGCATTAGCGGGCGAAGGCGCTCAACTCGTCCTCACTGCCCGTCGCAAGGAACGCCTCGACGGACTGAAAAAGGAGGCTGAATCGCTCGGAACGGAGGCCGTCACTGTCACAGGCGACGCCCGCGAAGAGCAGACGGCGATCGAGACCGTAAAAGCTTCCGTCGATGCATTTGGCCGCATCGACATCTTAATCAACAATACAGGCGCCGGAAACTACAAGAAGTTAATGGATACCAGCGCCGAGGACTACGACGGCCTCATGGACACCAACGTGCGCTCGACCTTCCTCTTCACCCGACACACCGTACCGGTAATGCTCAAGCAGAAGTCGGGAACGATCCTGATGATTTCATCCATGGCCGGCATTTACGGGTTTGGCGGCGAGGCGGTCTATTGCATGACGAAGTTTGCGCAGGTCGGCTTCGCCCAAGCGCTCGATCGTGAACTCCGTGAAAGCGGCATCAAAGTAGGTGCAATCTGCCCAGGGGGAGTCAAAACCGAGTTTGCCATCGGCAAAGGCCGTACGGAAAAGGGAGTCGCCGAATCGGACATGCTCGATCCGGAAGATGTGGCCAGCGTAGTGCTCCTGGCCTGCACCCAGTCGCCCAGATCGCGCATCATCGAAGTGCAGATGCGCACGATGGCGGAGGCTCTTGCTTGAGAAGATTCCCATGCAACGCATAGTCGTTACGGGAGGTAGCGGTAAGCTGGGGCGCGCAGGTGTTCAAGATCTGATCGCGTACGGCTACGAGGTCATCAACGCCGATATCGCCCCACCGAAAAAGAATCTTTGTCCTTTTTGCAAAGTCGACTTTGAGAACATGGCTCAGACCATTGAGCTCCTTTCGGCGATGGACTTTGAGGATAGTCGTGGCGTGGACGCAATTGTTCATCTGGCGGCAATTCCCGGCCCCGGGATCGTGCCGAATGAAACGTCATTCAGGGTAAATACCATGAGCACGTACAATATCTTCGAAGCGGCGCGCAGCTTGGAATCAGAAACATTGTCTGGGCGTCGAGTGAAACGCTGCTTGGCTTGCCCTTCGACGAGCCACCGCCCTACCTCCCACTCGACGAAGAGTACGCGCCGCGGCCACAAACCGGCTATTCGCTTTCCAAGTTTGTGGGCGAAGAGATCGCAAAGCAGTTCTGCCGATGGGATCCCGAGCTTAAGGTCGTCTGCCTGCGATTCTCAAATGTAATGGAACCTTCGGACTACGCAGCGTTTCCTAGCTTCGACAGAAACCCGGCGGGACGGAGGTTTAACCTTTGGGGCTATATCGATGCGCGCGATGGAGCCCAAGCGATTCGTAAATCGCTCGAAGCCCCGCTGAAGGGCCCTCATATCTTCATCATTGCAAACGCCGACACGGTGTTGACTCGGCCGAATAAGGAGGTTTTGGCAGAGTTTTACCCGGACGTGCCATTCAAGAGAGAGATCGCTTCCGATGAGACGCTTCTCTCGATCGAAAAGGCGCGCAGCGTGCTTGGCTACGAACCGCAATACAGCTGGCGTAGAGCTTAGTTGCTAATTGCGCGCGAAACGGTTGATGGCTTATCAGCAGCTGACCCGAAATGCATTGACGGAGACGGAGCTCAATGCAGCGGGCGGACCGTAGTCAACCGTGTACTCGAGGACCCGAATAAAGCGCTGCTGGCAGCGGGGGCAGATAGTTTATCAGAAAAGGATTCACGCTCGCGCTACTTTCTTTGCGCAAATAAATGCAGCCAAGTTTCACTACTGACTACCCAGATTTAGGACCGGTTTTGGAGTCTGACCCTAAGTTTGTCGGTTTAGGATGTCATAGTAAAGCGCAAGCGTGCGACCTCCCGGCAGGATGCGCGCACCGGCGAAGGCACAACAAATCTCGTAGTTCAGCGTTACAGCGAGGGCGGACGAATTGTGTTAGGGGCGAAATTTCAAACGTTCAAACAATCGAACCATGGCCGCAGGTGCGTTCTAGAGATCGATGTAGTTTGCCCTGAAGCGCTTATTGTCGAACGCCAAAACTGGCACAGTCCAAGCTGTGGATGCAGCGCGGGCCAAAAGGAAGCACAATGAAAACATCAATCCTCGTGAAAATCGTCGCCCCGCTGACTATCTGTGCAGTGTTTCCGCTCGGCGCCATCGCCGAACCTGCATTCCTCAGAGAGCGCGACAGTTCGCCGGTGCAAGTGCGTAATCGCGAAGGTCAAGGCCCCGAGAAAACATTACTTTGCGCACAATTGGTTGCAGACCTGAACCGGCAAGATCGCGATTTCGCAGAGCGACAAAACGACTCAGGCTAGTAAGGCGCAGGTTCGCAGAGCCCGGGCACCCTCGATGCACCGCAGCAAATTGGCTCTGCGAGACCGCCAGGAGGTAGACGAGGCGATTTCAACGAGGAACCTAACATATCGCGGAAGCGAATAACTGAATATGGCAATCGAACATAAGCGTTTGGGAAAACACGGGGTCCTTGTAAGCAACATCTGCCTGGGCACCATGAATTTTGGTTGGCACACCGGTCAGGAAGAGAGTTTCAGGATCATGGATCGGGCCTTAGACCTCGGGATCAACTTTTTCGACACAGCAGACGTTTACGGCAGGGGTGGAGAGCGGGGCGATACCGAGGAGATTCTCGGACGGTGGTTTGCCCAGGGAGGCGGCCGCCGCGACGCGGTTGTGCTGGCCACGAAGGTCTTCAATCCCGTCAATCGCAAGGCTAACCTGGCAGAACCCAACACAGACGGCCGGAGCCTTTCAGCGTACAAGATCCGGAAGCACTGCGAAGGCAGTATGAAACGGCTCCAGACCGATCACATTGACCTTTACCAGATGCATCACATCGACCGCGACTGCCCGTGGGACGAGACTTGGCAAGCCTTTGAACAACTGGGCAACCAGGGCAAAGTGGTCTACATAGGGTCCAGCAACTTTGCGGGATGGGACATCGCCACCGCATGTCAAGAGGCTTCCAAACGTGGTCTGGCTGGTCTGAGCAGCGAGCAAAGCATTTACCATCTCAACAACCGCATGGTGGAATTGGAGGTAATTCCTGCCTGCAGATACTACGGCCTGGGACTGATCCCCTGGAGTCCCTTGGGTGGAGGCCTTTTGGGCGGTGCGTTGGAGAAGCTGGCAAGTGGCAGGCGCGCCAGTGACGAAACCCTCAATGAGATCAATGAGAATCGAGCCAAGCTGGAGCAATACGAGACCCTTTGCAAACAATTGGGCGAACCACCCGCCGCCGTGGCCCTGGCCTGGCTCTTGCACAACCCGATAGTGACTGCGCCAATTATCGGCCCCCGAACTATTGAACAATTGGAGTCGACTCTGCGCGCCACGGACATCACGCTTGATGAAGGGACCTTGAAAAGGCTTGATGAGATCTTTCCTGGCCCGGGCGGCGAGGCCCCCGTGGCCTACTCCTGGTAACCTTCAAAGCTTAGAAAGATAGACTTATGGAAATGATAAAAATCCCCCACACCGACCTGAAAGTATCCCGCTTGGCCTTGGGTTGCATGGGCTTGGGCGGAGGTTGGGACGCGGACACCCAACTGACGACAGATCACGAGCGGCAGGCCCGAGAATTCGTCGACGCAGGCGAGGAGATCGGCGCGAATTTCTTTGACCACGCCAATATCTACAGTCGTGGAAGGGCTGAAGAGGTTTTCGGCCGAGTCTTGAAGGAAACACCGTCCCTCAGGGACAAAATTGTGCTGCAGTCGAAATGCGGCATTCGCTGGGCGGACGATCCGCCCGGAACACCGCAGCGCTTTGATTTCAGCCGCGATCACATCCTGGAAAGTGTCGATGCTATTTTGGGACGATTGCGCACCGACCGATTGGACATCCTCCTGCTGCACCGCCCGGATCCTCTCTGGGAAGGGGAGGAAATCGCTGACGCCTTCGAGAAACTCCGCCTGTCGGGCAAGGTGCGCTACTTCGGTGTTTCCAACCAGAACCGGTTCCAAATTGAATATCTCCAGTCCTTTTTACCCGACCCGCTCGTCGCGAATCAAGTTGAGATGAGTCTGCTGCACCACGGCTTTGCGGAGGTCTCCGTTTCCTTCAATCAAAACTCCCCCCGCTATCCCGATGGGTGGGAGGGAACTCTGGAATATTGCCGGATGAAGGGCGTCTTGCTCCAAGCTTGGAGTCCCCTGGCCCAGGGCGTCTTGATGGGAAACCTCGAAGCCCAACCAGATAACGTAAAGAAGAGCGCCGCCTTAGTGCAGCAATACGCTCAGTTCCACGAGACCACCGCCGAGGCCATCCTGCTAGCCTGGCTTCTCAAACATCCGGCGCAGATTCAGCCCGTCTTGGGAACTACACGGCCGGATCGACTGCGGGCTTGCGCCAAGGCGCTTTCAGTTTCCCTGAGCCGCGAAGAATGGTACTCTCTCTTTGCGGCGGCTAGGGGAGCACCCATGCCTTGAAACGACGAAGAGTCGTGGCTTTAGAGAAGGACCTCCATGGATCGATTTCCCACTACATTGCCAACTCCCCGCTTTGTTAAAACAACCGGCGCCCGCTTTTGAGGTGGGGTATCTTGGCTCCTGGTGAGATTGCTGCGGCATTTGCTCACACGTTGCACACCAATACG
>DATLIT010000258.1:0-3148 GCA_035539295.1 Terrimicrobiaceae bacterium
AACAAGGCCTGCTTAGGCGGACTCATGGCGGGGCGCTCAGTATTCGTGCGCCGGGAGAGCGAGATCTCATGACGCGCTTCGTTCAAAACGTCGAAGCCAAGCGAGCGATCGGTCGCGCCTGCTGTGATCTGTTTGAAGACGGAGAGGCAGTTTTTCTCGACTGTGGGACAACGATCCACCACTTCGCGCAGCAGCTGGCAACCCGGCGTGTGCAACTGACAGTGCTCACGAACTCGCCCAGCATCGCCGAGTGTCTGGCAGACGTCAGTGGAATAACCCACATCGTCCTTGGCGGACAACTGCGTCGCAAGACCGGTGGCATTTCAGGACCGCTCGCATTGGAAATCATCGAGCGTTTTTCGATTTCGACCGCGTTCATTGGCGGCAGCGGGATTACAGAGGAGGCCATCACGGTCGCGGATTTCAATGAGGCACAGCTCAAGGCCGCCATTATTAAACGGACGCAGAGAGTCATCGTTCCGGTCGATCACAGCAAGATTGGCGTGGTTGACTTTACCAAGGTCTGCGAACCGCGAGAAATTGATATCGTCGTGACGGACTCTGCCAACGACCGCTTGAGGCGGATTTGCAGAAACAACGAGATTATGCTGGAGGAAGCCAGCGCAGAGGCCGCCGAATGAAATCAGCTGGCGATATGCGCCCAGCGCCGCGAGGTCATGGGATTCGGCTCTAGGGCTTTTGAACGCCGCTGTTAGTCGCTCGCGAGTTCCTCGCGATATGTGACGCTAATGTAACATTCGAGGGCGACAAATTGGCTTGTGCGCGGCGCGCCGCGGAGGTTCAAGGAGGCATAGCGTAGCGACCCCAAACCTAAAGAACCCATCATGAAAGTCAGAGTGTATCACAATGGCGACGACGTCTTTGTTGCCTGGAAGCCAGAGGGATTTATCCCGTCTTGCCGCGGATTTGCGTTGCTGCGCCGACGCAACGGCATCGAAGAGGTCGTGAGCACCTGGGTTGGCTTCGAGGACGACGAGCACGAGGAGGGAGAACGGCGGGCCTCGATCAATTGGCCGATTCAGAAATATCAATGGACCGATTACATGGCCAAACCCGGGGACAAGGTGCAATACCGCGTGCTCGCCATGGTCGGGCCCGACAAAAGGAACCTGCGCCCCGATCCAGACACAGCGAGCGAGTGGACACCCGAGATTAGCCTGACCCACGAGGGCGCGCCGAAGATTGACGCGTATTTCAATCGGGGAATCGTCGCTGCGCAGTGGGTGTCGCGTCGTCTTGGAATTACCGAACAGGACGCGAAAGCGGCCAAGCTAAAAAAGGTGATCGAGACGCCGGACGATCCGTTTCGCAACTACCTAACCGGCCCGCTCGGCGCGCGGCTGTTTGCCCTGCTGGACGAGGTGGCCAGGGACAACCGCGAGATCTTCGCCGCGCTTTACGAACTGGAGGACGAACAGCTCGAAGCGGCACTTGAAAAGATTGGCCAGCGCGCCCATGTCGTGCTTGCAAACGGCAGCGTCAAGAAAAAAGGGGAAGACCAGAACAGTGAGGCTCGGGAGCGGCTGCACGAGAAAATCGATCTGCATGACCGGATGGTTTCGCCCCGAGCACTCGGGCATAACAAGTTCCTGGTTATCTGCGACGAGGACGGCAAGCCACGCTGGGTCTGGACCGGCAGCCAGAATTGGACGAAGACCGGGCTGTGCACGCAGGCGAATAATTCCGTACTCATCGATGACCCCCAACTAGCGGACGAGTATAGGGCCCAATGGACGCTTTTGAAGGATGCGGGGGACGCGACGCCAAAAGAGCTGAAGTCACGCAACAGCGAACCGCGCGACGAAAAGGTGATCCGCACGCCGATGCGGCTGTGGTTCACGCCCACAGTTGGGCAGGTCGATTTGAAGGAGGCGCGCGAGGTCATCATGGGGGCAAAGCAAGCCATCCTGTTTTTGATGTTTAATCCCGGACCCAAGGACACGCTGCTCAACGCCATCATCAAAGCGGCGCGCGCCGGTGACACAGGAAAGCGACTCTATATCCATGGTGCAATCAACCAGGACCCGAGCACCTCGGCGAACCCGGTGGAGTTGTTCGACCATGCCAACTCGGAGAAGGCCGATTTCGAGGTGGTGCTTCCGGCGGCTATCGACGACATCACAACCTTCTGGCAAAAAGAGCTGAGAAAATTGCCGGGGACTTTCGCAATGGTCCACAGCAAGGTGGTCCTGATCGATCCGTTTAGCGAACATCCAGTGCTACTCACCGGCTCTCACAATCTCGGCCCGAAGGCGAGCGGCACCAATGACGAGAACCTCTTAATTATTCGAGACGCTCCCGGGCTCGCCGCTGCCTACGCGACAAACATCATGTCGGTCTACAACCAGTACCGCTGGCGGTTCCGCCGACAGATTCAGCCGAAGAACAAACGTTGGAAGGGATTGCAGGACGACGACGCCTGGCAGAAAGCCTACCTCAAGGCGGGGAGCGAGGCATTGCGTGAGATCGACTTCTGGATCGGCGAGTAAGCCGAGCGAGACGCGAAGGAGGCGAGGGACATAGCGAGCTAACCTCCGCCAGAATTTCTTCAGGTAGTCCGCGCCAGTGCTCCTTGATCCGATTCCTTCGATCCAGTGCCTCGAGACCTTGATGAACGCTGTCGGCGGCCATTTGGATGAGGTAGCGCAATAGCTCTTGGGCGCTGCCTATTTCGTCACGCGGGCCTCGAGAAGGCCACGGTCTGCATCAGGCGCGCTGATGTCGTGCTGTGGATAGTAATGCCGTGGTCTGGGTTCCGATTCGCCCGGCGTAGCATTCCATCGAGTTTATCTCTTGTAATCGATCCTAAGGTTATAAGACGAACCGAATCTCTGGAGCACAGAAACTACGATAGAAACGTTTCCTTCGTTAAAGTTTACCACATCGTTAACCTGGTAAGGAGCTTCGTAGAGATGCCCATAATCGGGACTGGTGCTGGTCATCTTCGGGATTACAACATCCGGCGAATTACCCGTGGCGATTCTGGCGTCAACCGTGTATATCAAAACGCCACTGCCCCAATATTGGTTATTGGTGCCAAGAACAGGCTGCGCCAACTCAATGACAAGTACCTTTGAAGGGTTCTGGACAGCATCTATCGGCAGCGCGATCATGGATAGACCATAGC
>DATLIT010000259.1:0-3800 GCA_035539295.1 Terrimicrobiaceae bacterium
GTGGTAACCCAAATTCCTTACAAGCTGTTTGTTCCCGAAGTGACCCGGCTGGGCCACACCTTGTATAAGGAGGGGGACCTTGGTGTCGGGGTGTTGTTTCTTCCGCACGACAATGCGTATGCCCAGGCGCGCGCCAAGGCAATTACCCAGGAAGTCCTCGAGAAACGGGGCCTCTTTCTTTTCGGCTGGCGTGAGGTTCCGATCAACATTCGGGTGCTTGGCGAGAAGGCGCAGGTGACCATGCCACGCATTGAGCATGTTCTCATCGGCAAACCGTGGGGAATGCCGGATGATGATTATGAGCGCCGTCTCTTCCTTGCTCGAAACGAAATCGAGGACACCGCCGCGGCTGACAAGATCAGCAACTTCTACATACCCTCCTTTTCTCATCGCGCGATCGTCTACAAGGGACTGCTGGTTTCCGCATCGCTGGAGAAGTTCTATCCCGATCTTTCCAATCCCGACTACGAGTCGGCGCTCTGCGTCTATCATCAGAGGTATAGTACAAATACCTTCCCTAAGTGGCCCCTGGCCCAGCCGTTTCGCATGCTGGCCCACAACGGCGAGATCAACACCATTCGCGGTAATCGAAACTGGACGGCCGCGCGCGAGGCCGAGCTGCGAGCCGACTTTTGGGGCGATGACATCAACCTGCTCAAGCCGATCATTCAGCCGGGCGGATCCGACTCTGCGAGCCTCGACAACGTGCTCGAGGTTCTCACCATGAGCGGCCGCGGCGTGCTCCACGCCATGTCTATGCTAGTGCCGCCCGCCTGGCGTTCCGACAAGAAGATCCCGCAGAGCGTGGCCGACTTCTACGAGTATCATCGCTGTATTTGTGAGCCTTGGGATGGTCCTGCGGCACTTTGCTTTACCGACGGGATTACTGTGGCTGCATGTCTCGATCGGAACGGCCTGAGGCCCGCCCGGTACATGTTGAGCGATGACGGCATTCTCTGCCTTGGCTCCGAAGTTGGCATCTCTGGCATAGCTCTCGGGAACCTCGTCCAGATGGGGCGGCTGGCCCCGGGAGAGATGATTGCCGTGGATACTGCCGGTGGACGGTTGCTTTTCGACAAGGATGTGAAGGCGATGCTCGCCTCTCGCAAGCCGTATGGAGAGTGGTTGCGCCAGAATCTTGTGCGCTTCAAACATCTTCAGACTGCCGAGATTTCGGCCAATTCCGGCGAAGTTGACATCCTCACCCTGACTCAGCGCCAAATCGCCTTTGGGTATTCGAGCGAGGAGCTAGATATCGTCTTGAAGCCGATGTTCAAGGATGGCGCCGAGGCGGTAGGTTCCATGGGAGACGATACGCCACTAGCCGTGCTATCGCTGAGGCCGCGGCTGCTCTACACTTACTTCAAGCAGCTCTTTGCCCAGGTAACCAATCCACCGATTGATCCGATTCGGGAGAAACTGGTGATGTCTCTTCACACAGTGCTTGGATGGCGACGCAATCTGCTTTCTGAGACGCCCGAGCATTGCCGCCAGATCATCCTCGAGTCGCCGGTACTGCTGGATGCAGAGGTCGAGCAGTTGGCGGCAATCGGCGGTGAGTTTCCCGCGAGAACCATTCCCTGCCTCTGGCCGGTTTCCGAGGGCACGGCGGGGTTGGAAAATGCGATTCATCGAATTTGCCGGGAGGTCGAGAATGCGGTCGATGAGGGCATTCACCTGATCATTTTGTCGGACCGCGGTGTCGATTTTGAGAACATCGCGGTTCCGATGCTCCTTGCTATGGGAGCTGTGCACCATCACTTGCGTCGCGTGGGAAAACGCATGAAGGCGAGCATGATCTGCGAGACGGCCGAGGCCCGCGACGTTCATCAGGTGGCTTGTCTGATCGGCTTTGGTGCAAGCTGCGTGAACCCCTATCTCGCCTTTGAGACGATTCGCGAGCTCATCGAGAAAGGGGCCGTCGAGCCTGACCTCGGGAAGGTCACGATGAGCTACCAGAAGGCGCTGGAAAATGGTCTTCTCAAGATCATGTCCAAGATGGGGATTTCGCTGGTGAGCAGTTATCGTGGCGCGCAAATTTTTGAGGCTATTGGAATCTCTTCGAAGCTGGTCGAGGAATGCTTTACCGGCACGTGCACGCAAATCGAGGGTGTGGGTTACGAGGAGATCGCGAGCGAGAGCCTTACTCGGCATGCCTTGGCCTTTGGGAATGCAGTGCCGGTTGAGGCAGGCAAGCTCGATGATCCGGGATATTTTCGGTTCCGGCGTGGCGGTGAGTTGCATGCGGTGAGCCCGCCAGTGATTCAGAATTTTCACACTTTTGTCGGAATCAAGGGGGCGGACAAGGCGGGTAAAGCTGAGGACTACAAGAAGTACGTCGAGGCCGTTTTGACCAATCGTCCGCATTCGCTACGCAATCTTCTCGAGCTTGTTCCCCTGTCATCTGGGCCGGTTTCCATCGACGAAGTGGAGCCGATCGAGGAGATCCGCCGCCGCTTCACAACTGCCGGGATGTCCTTGGGAGCACTGAGCCCCGAGGCGCACGAAACGCTGGCGATCGCGATGAACCGAATTGGTGGCAAATCGAACAGTGGCGAGGGAGGTGAAGATCCCGTGCGGTTCAAGCGCCGCGAAGATGGCGATTGGGCAAACAGCGCCATCAAGCAAATTGCCAGCGGACGGTTCGGTGTCACCGCGGCCTATCTGGCCAGCGCCAAGGAGATTGAGATCAAGATGGCACAAGGAGCCAAACCGGGCGAAGGCGGTCAATTGCCGGGCCATAAGGTCAGCGCCTATATTGCCCGCTTGCGGCATGCGGTAGCCGGGGTAACCCTGATTTCTCCGCCGCCGCATCACGATATCTATTCGATCGAGGATCTTGCGCAGCTAATCTACGATCTGAAGCAGGTTAATCGCCGCGCCCGCGTCTGTGTAAAGCTGGTCGCGGAGGCTGGGGTTGGTACGATCGCGGCCGGAGTTGCCAAGGCGCATGCGGACATCATCCTGGTCAGCGGACATGAGGGGGGCACGGGCGCCTCGCCATTGAGTTCGATCAAGAACGCCGGCGGGGCTTGGGAAATGGGCGTAGCCGAAACTCATCAGGTGCTCCTTCTCAATGGCTTGAGAAATCGAGTCACGCTGCGCACTGACGGGGGCATGCGGTCTGGTGAGGATATTGTTTGCGCAACGCTCCTCGGAGCAGAGGAATACAATTTCGGAACTGCGGCCCTGATCGCGATGGGGTGCGTTTATGTCCGCCAATGCCACCTTAATACTTGTCCGGTGGGGGTCGCCACGCTCGATGAAAAATTACGCGGAAAATTCAAGGGCAAGCCGGAAAATGTGGTCACCTTTTTCAATGCAGTCGCCGCCGAGGTGAGGGAGATCATGGCGCGGCTTGGATTCCGCAGCGTGAATGAAATGGTCGGTCACACCGAATGTTTGCGGCAGAGACAAATTCCCGACCATCCGAAGGCGAACACGCTCAATCTCGCGCCATTGCTCGTCGACGTGGCCAAAGATGACTCGACCATGGTCCGGCACGCCACGCGCTTTCGCAATGACGGGCCCGAGGATCGCACGCTCGACGACATTGTTTTGCAGGATGCAAAGGATGCAATCAGCGACGGCAGGCCGATCTCTCTCGCTTACAAGATCGCTAATACCAACCGATCGGTTGGCACTCAAGTGTCCGGCGAAATCGGTTACCAGTATGGCGAAGATGGCCTGCCGGATGGCACGATCGAGCTCCGGTTTACCGGGAGTGCAGGACAGAGCTTTGGCACCTTCTTGGCCCCGGGAGTCCGACTCGTTCTCACCGGAGAAGCCAACGACTATGT
>DATLIT010000260.1:0-4640 GCA_035539295.1 Terrimicrobiaceae bacterium
TTTGAAATTTTATTTCGATTTCTGGAGCTTGCAGATGGAGACGTTCAAGGTCGCCAATCCGCACGGCCGTCTGCCGACGTTGAGAAGCTTGCCATGGCATTGCTTTCCGGTCAACTCGGCGAGGAGAAGAGAATCGAGCTATGTGAAGAGCTCCGCAACCAGCCCGCTTGGCTCGGGTGGTTCGCTGAGCAGATCAAGAAACGGCGCAAGCCCTCCCCAGCCTAATTTCTCAAGGCAGACTCATTTTCCCTCTGTTGCGACTCTGCGCAGCAACGACTTGGCCAGAATCGGGTCGATCTACGGGTACACGGATAGCAGGCGTGCGAGCATCCCTGAGAGCCAGGCGGCGGCAAAGCTGCTTCCCGTCATTACACGGTGACCGCGATCTTTCCAAGGGACGCGTACTTCCGCGGCCGGCGCGGCAAATTCAACCATTCGTCCCGGCAAACAACGAAGACCCCCATCGTTCGAGAGAGCGCAATCGACACCCAGCACGCTGGAAAGATAGGCTGGCCATTCCGACGTCTCCGGGCTGCCGGAAGCTGCCACCACATGGATGTCGGCGAGCAACGCACTGTCTGCCCATTCTTTGTAGATGGGCAAATGGCCGGAAATTCCGCACCCGAAGCTGCAATTCAGGATGTTATAGCCGAGCGCAATCGATCTTCGCGCTGCCACCGAAACTTGCGCGGTCCGCGCGCTCAGACTAGATCCAAGCACTCGGAAACTCCCAATCTCCGCTTTGGGCGCCAGCCGCCAAATGATGCCTGAGACCGCAGTGCCATGGCCATACATGTCTTCACCATTGCCCTGGCGCATGCCACCGGCCGTGTCCGGCAAAAGATCATGATAGAGCTGCTGTCCGAAGAAGTCCGGATGGGAGATTTCAACTCCCGAATCGAGAACCGCGATGCGGACTCCCTGACCATCTCCCCTCTCCAGTGCTTCCGCTGCCTGTGAGGGGCTGATCCACACGCTCATCCTTCCTCTATAAGACGCTCCACCTCTCGAACGGCATCAGTCACCAACGCCAAATCAGCTGTCGAGAACGGTGGTGGCTCCGGCGCCGAGGCATTTGCAGGCTTAAGCCGAACACAGGAAACGCCGCCGTGAATCGCGTCGCGAAATCGGAGTGGAACGGCGATCATCGCACAGGTCAGCACTCCAAGGCGCCTGTCCAAAGTGGGGTCTTGCTGGGCATTCTGGTAAACGGAATTCTCGCAGATCGCCTGCTCCGTTACGCAGATCAGACTCATCAGTCCGACGGTCAGCGGCTGCCGATGGATACCAACAAAACGCTCTCCGTAGGGACCGGAGCTCCACACGGGCACGAGAGCTTCCTCATGTTCATCCAACAGCCAGATCGTTCCCTCGTCCGCGTCGACCGAGTCAAAGGCCCTTCTCAGGATGCCTGAAACGCTCTCCGTGCACCGTAGCTGGTGAAGTTCTAGCAAGGCTGCGCTCGTATTGGCCAACGTAAATCCTCCGCGTCCACTCTTCATACCGAGCCAGAGCCGATTTTGTCCATGTCGAAATCTTTGCGAAAGGCAGGTGGTCTGATGAAAAATATGCTCGATGGTCACGCGCTCGGATCCAAAGGGAAGTTTCGCATCGTCAGCGGGTTTTGGTAGATGCACAGACTGGTGAAAAATTTATTCGAAACCATTGAAGAATTCGGCAGTCGGGTTAGAGCTCTCCTCTCTAAATTGTCCATGGTTTTTTGGCTTCAAATTCGCGGCCTGGCCGTATAGTATTTAGTTATGGCCGTTTAAACGGGGGACAAGACAATTCATCAAGAGCCGCAAGCATGCGCAAGTTTCTGGAACTCGCACGTATGACACTGATGGAGGATATCGTCACCAATGGAGACTCCGAGAGGATTCACGAGTTGTCGAGCGCGGCAAAAATAGCCAGCACGCCCCTCAGAGCCACCGTATTTTAGCAATTCAGGAACGCTCGCTCAGGATCCCATGAAATTCCACGATTTCGGTCCCCACGCTGGAGAAAGCGCTCCTACGGAGACTCGTTCCAGTGCTCACATAGAGCTAGCCCCAGCCGGCAGAAAAACCGCTGAGTCGTTGGAGCAAGAGCCGCCTGACCCGATTCCGGAGCCCGACCAGCGCATCCTGCGGCCGGACGACTTTGTCTTTCTAAGCGGCAAAGGCACTTGTTGCCTGATCCGGACCGGGGACATTTGGCTTCTGGAAGCATGCGGCGGGCGAACGCGCGTCTCGATCCCGGGCGGCACCGTAGTTCTGCGAAGAACACTGGCCGAGTGCGAACGCCGACTAGATCAGACCGCCTTCTTCCGTGCGACACGCGATTGCATCATCAACCTGATGCACGTCAAGCAAACCCGTCTTCTTGACTGTTCTCGCGTTGCCTTCGTGCTCCCGAACAACAAACAGGTCATCGTTTCGGGGGAGCAAAACGCGTTCTTTCGAAAGAGGCGGGCTCTTTAACCCGATCGGGAGTTCCCATAAGCGGTGGGATCTCAACTCGCGTTTGAGCGCAGCCAGTTTGCGAGGCCTTTTGAGAGGAGCTTCGCTAAGCTGGCCGGTCCCGTCGGCCGGTCAGAGCTGTAGTATCCACAGAAACGCCCACAAATACGGTGAACACCCTATAGAGCGCCGGGCATTCCATCTCATACATTTACGGAATTTCCAATGAAGAACAGCCCGCGCAAGATCATGATGGGCAGGCGCTCTGTCAAATAGCGCACCATTTCAAAGGACAGGCTTCCGGAGCCCGCGTTGACAAGCGTTGCTCTACCGCGGGAACTGGCCCGGTCGCTCTGCACCGTTTGCGACGAATGTTTTCACCATCTTTTCCTGCAAGTCGAAGCGAGTGCGGCGTAAATGGGAATCAAAAGAGAACGTGGCGTAATCAGGTTCTCGTTGCTGGACACGCTCATCACTGATCGGCAGTGACAACACTTCCGAGGAGGCGTGACAGCAAAACACCGGTCGGAATCGGTTTTGCGGAGTCAAGCTTCGCAGGGTCACTCTCCGCCCGGGTGAAACAGGCGCAGCGCTAGGGAGCTCCGGCAAAGGAGTTGCCGAACGACCAAGGGCGGTAGCTTGCCAAGAAAGGCCCAACGCGCCATAGAATCACCCAAGGAGCCGCGATTTGTCCGTAGTACCACTGATCACGCAATTGTTCCTTTAACTGGCATGACTTACCTTCAATCACATTTCCATTTGCGAGCGTCTCGACAACGCGCTAGCGTGGCGCTGTGTTTGAGCACTGGCTTGGAAAATCTATTCCTCCCCCAACCTTCATCATTCCGTAATACGGATCCCCACCTTCGAAACCTCACCACGGGTTCGAATCAACCAGCTAGGCACTGCATCTATTTTCGGCGTTCGAAAGTTCGCCAATCTACTCATCACACGCCATGAAGGCGAAATCCATGCGAAAACCAGTCACCGCCGAAGAATCACAAGAATACGGAACGCGCCTTCCGGTCGAACAAACTAATGGTGCCCCCGCGGAACCGGGCGAGGTTATTTACGAACTCACCGGGGACGTTCCGCTTCGAAACGACGATTTCGTGGTTCTCACCGATAACATCAAGTGTTGCATTCTTCGCATGTCCGACCTGCTCCGACTGGAGGCGGAGGGAAATTACAGCCGTGTTTACTGGATCGGTTCGTCCATGCTCATTCGTCGCCCCCTTCGCGATTGCGAGAAGCGGCTGGACCCTACAAAGTTTTTTCGGGCACGTCGCGATTGCATCGTCAATCTCGAGCACGTCAAGCACACACGCATTGTTGATCTGATGCGCTATGTCTTTGTCATGCAGGACGGTACGGAGGTAACCCTCTCCCGTCGCCAGAGCCTGGTCTTGCGCAAGTCGCGCTCCCTTTAGGACAATCCTCCGCTGCGGCGCTTTCCTCGCCGCCGCCACGGTTCCTGAGGTCTACGCCCCCCTGGCGCGCTCGTTCTGGCTGAATTGCTCTCACTCAGTCCCCTCTGCCACGGGCCCGTCCCCGCCCGCGCTCACCATCCCTCTCGCCCGTTTGCCCCAACAGTGTAAGCGGCTCCCTCCTGGTGATTCCCACTTTTCAGCAACTTCTCCTTCCAAACACTACCGCTCGCTCATTCGTAGATCCATTAGCTCGCGCTTTTCGATGACACGTCACATTTCCCTTCCAGTACCTTAGCATTCCCTCGTAGAAGGTATATTGGAAAAGCTTGAGAAAGGTAACACATCGTTAGGGCATTTGCGGACGAGCTTCACACTCATGATGTAAATGGAGTCGAGGACTGGATATTGGACTACTGATTCCTAGCAGCGAGAACAATAAGCGTTCGTTCTCAATTGCACCCCCCCTTTGGCATATTGACCGATGCGGCTTATCCCCGTTCTGATGCCTCGCCCCTAACCCCGCTTCCTTCCTTAAGGTCTAGGGCGTCTTCACCATACTGCGGTGCGGCACCTTATGCCCATACATATTCCATGCTGCGTTCCGGCACCATAACGCCCCCGAACAACCAAGGGCGGCAGCCTGACTCACAATCGTTCGTTCCCGCTTAGCGAGGATACTGCGACAGGTGCACTAAGCCAATGATTTCGGCCGCTAATAACCGTCAGCCCGACCTCAGCAAAGCTACAGACTGCAGGATCGGCTTGCCAC
>DATLIT010000261.1:0-4316 GCA_035539295.1 Terrimicrobiaceae bacterium
ATTGCACGAAAAGGGCGGCCGGCCGTGCATGCAATCCAAGCTTGTTGATGATTTCGACTTGCCTCTGCATTGGAGTGAACTATAGGGCGGCGAGCGTACGGTCAAGATCGCCCGCCGTCAGAGGCAGAGCAACCGCGCCAGTAATCTGAGGCACAAATTCTTCTTCGCTCTGAGCTTGGCGGCGGGTGTTGCGCCGAGGCTGCCCGGGACCAGCGTGCGTGCACACCCGTGGATCCCCAGGGTTAGTTCCGCTTCTCTCCGAGGTCCGAGTCACGCACATTGCCACTATGGGTTCGAATTCCGCCACTAAGATGGACGCTTCGCAGCGCAAGACGCCATGCGATCAAGCTAAGCTGGAAGCAGGAGTCGATATGGACATCGTCCGCTAAGCGCATCGTTGAGCGCCAGAGATAATCGCGGCCGTCGGCCTGTCAACGCCACAGTCAATAGCTGCACCCTGGACTGTTGGCGCATCGAACGATCGTAAGATTCTCAAGGAAGGCAGTAACGACTCGTGTATCGAATCCTTCTCTGCGGCGAATGTCCGCCTTGCTCCCGTTGACCGGAGCGACCGCTTGCCAAGTTCCGCACTCGCCAGCGAGAACAACAATATCATTCTGTGTCGGATGCCGCGAGGCGGACGTTTCGCCATTCAGCAACGGTGAGTTGGGCGTGCCGAGTAAATCGGTGCGCACTCCGATCGTTTGAACTAACGGTGTCGACCGTCGTGGATCTTGACCGTTTAGATCAACAGCGTTTTCGTCTTCTTGAGAGGTATTCGTGAATACGGCGCGTCCAGAAAGCTCGGCGTCAGCCAAAAGAGGATCTTTCGCTGCGCGCGCCCCAAGTCGACGCGAGCCTCATTGTCGGAGTGAGTACTGTGGGTCAACTTCATCTGCGCTTTCAGGACTACAGCTCTGCCACCCGCTCCGGTTGTTGCCACGTAACGACGGCAAAATGCTTCACGCGTTTTATCAAGGCTTGCGCCTTTGTTCGTGTCGAACAGAATATATCAATGACAATTGCGCTTCGTTGCTCGCGGGTCCGCCCGGTCGCTCGCGCCGCACGCCTCGAGATCACGGCTTTCCCTGTATCAACTGCAACCAGGCGACCTACTCCGGGCACATTGACCACGCTTCCATAGGGAATCACTTTGGGATCGACGGCACAGTGGCCATCCTTCAGGCGAACACCGGTGGAGCTTTTACGGTTCCCTGTATAAAAGTCACCCTCCTCAGGCCAGTAGACTGTGACTCGCGCAAGCCGTGATGCCAGGCTTGCATTCTTTCCTTTAGGCTTGTTGCCGAGGTTGGCGGGGTTTTCGGCGGCCGTCAAGTTCCCGAGATTGAACTGGACGGCATGCCCGAGCTGCAGCTTCGCCGACTGAAGCGCGTCCACTAGCGCAACGTTTTCATGGCCAAGGAGCGACTTCGCTCGGTCGAAACTATTCTCGTGATATGAGAATGATGTTGATGAAAGAAGATTCTTTTCGAGCGCAAACGTTCGCGACGCTTGCATGGTAGAGGGTGCGTCAGCCAGCACCCGGCGAGTGAGCTCGTTTGCGGGTTCCCCGCGCTGGTGGGCATCCCCACGAGGAAGAGGGGAGGACAGATTGTTCAAGAGAGCAGGGAGGGAAATAGCGACCAGCGCCGCCAGGAGCGTCCACAGCCAAACAAAGTTTCCTGCTACGATAAGGCGTTGCTGTCTTTGTAGCGGGAGTTGGCTTGATCTTCGCCGACTCTCATCCGGCGGATATTTCCACGGCAAGCGTGGCGTCGAAACGTCAAAGGGTGCCAATAGGAGGGTCATGTGTCACCGCCTTTGCTGGTGCTCGATGGCGCACCGCCATCGGAACTCAAATCTGATTGTGAATTCAAAATAGGTTCGCCTCTGCCAGTAGATGGTGCCGTCAGAAACCTGACTGACAATTGGATGGGGGTTTCCCCCATCCTGCGGAATTTCCTAGGCTGAAAATTCAACCGCGGATTTGTAAATGCTGCACGAGATATCTAGTTGGAGAGTGTCATAATTTCGATCTGCTGACTGCGTCCCTCACGGTCGATAGCTTTGGTAGCGGCCTGTCCCAAGCCGACATTCGGTGGTGAGGACACCGCAGCTCCGGCCGAGAATGGCTAAGTTGCCCTGAAGTGCGCGCTAAGTATGCGCGGTGTCCAGATGTCGGGCTTCACGGGTATTAGACCAATCGACAGAGCGCAACTGCCAGCCGAACCAAACGGCGAGTCCGAAGGAACTCATCGCGATGAAAAGAGTCAAGATCAAGAAAGGCACCTGAGCAGCGAGTTGCGTAGCGTCGATGTGCGCAGCGGTAAACAATAAGGGAACAACCATTGCCAGCAAAATTATCAGAAGAACACTAAGAAGGGACGCCCTTCCACCAGGTTGAACTTTGCCAATCGGTTTTCCGCGCAAGGCGACGACTAGAAGCGCAGTCAGGGCCATGCAAGAACCGGACCAGAAAATTCCGCCGAGGGCGTCCGATGGCCGGTGCCAACCCACGAATAGAACCCCGGTAGCAAAAGAGGCGCTGAAAAGACCGGCGATTACTGCCATCCATAGTCGCCATCGCGTTGAGCTCAGCAGAACCAATGCGATTGAGAGTGATGTTCCGATAGTGGTATGCCCGCTCGGATATGTGTGCCGCTGAAGGTCGAGCGGCAGCCGGCTGTCGCGAGGCAGAAGTGCGTGCCACGGGAGCGCGTGCTTGAGGAGCTCGGCTCCCGCCACCGCGCAGGCGAATCCAACAGCGATAATGGCAGCAGCGGCGAGACAACGGCGGAATGCGCCGGCCATCAGGATGAGAGCCATGGCGACCACGAGTGTGCTGGCGCTCACTGGGTCCAGGATCAGACGGTCATATTTTATGAGAGCAGGTGCAACGATATGGCGCCGGAATAGGCCGCATCGTCAATCATTTGGCCCCACCGCGTGTTCACGAACAAGAGGTATCCGCCGAGAACCAACAGAGCGCACACGATCATGCCTCGCATTAAGATCCCAATAGGAACGGAATCATGCTCGTCAGTACGATTGGCGCAGCGATCAGATCGTCCAAGCATCAGTTACGCCGGCCTACCTCGAAAATTGCAGTTGTCGCCCGCGTAGGCCGCGACCATTCGCGGCGCAACGAAAGACCACACGGTCGTGCAGTTCGGTGGATACATCATCCGAACGTTTCGATGCGCCCGCAGTGGATCATTTCTTGCCCGCTGACGCGGGCATTTCTAGCGCGAGCTCAGGATCGAGTGAGCGCCACAGATACCAACTGGCAAGGGAACGATGTGGTCGCCAGCGCCTGGCATGTCGAAGGATCGCAGCAGGAGCTACTGGTCGGCCGCGTCGGTAAAGAAGGCTAAATGCTTTGCGAATGCCGAAATCGGACGCTGGCATGACGTCGGGACGGCCTAAATAGAATATCATAAGCATCTGCACAGTCCAAGGTCCGATGCCGCGCACCCGGGTCAGGCATTCAATGAGCGCGTCATCGCTTAGCTTAGCGGCGACCGTGATTGGTGGAACAGTTCCGTCGAGAGTCTTCGCGGCCAGGTCGCGTACTGCCAGCAACTTGTTCGCCGAGAGACCTGCACCCCGAAGGAATTCATCGGGCAAAGCGTGCAAAGATTCGGCGCTCGACTGGGGCATAAGCGCGACAACGCGCGCGTGGATTGCCGTGGCGGCCTTGCCATGCAGTTGTTGAAAGATGATTGAGCGCAAGAGCGCTTGGAAGAGATCAGGTTCTCCTTTCGGCTGAAGCCTACAAGGTCCAATGCGATCAATTAGACGTGCGAGCACAGGATCGGTCGCCGCCAGCGCGCGGACGGGGTTATCGTTGCTAGCGCGTGCGGCGCTCATTCGGCGAACAACTGCGCGCCCTCGAGCGCAAGGAGACGCAACTTCGTCTTGATTCCACCAGGTGAGGAGAACCCTGTCATCCGCCCGTCTGCCCCAATGAAACGATGGCATGGGATGAGGAGTGGCCAGGGATTTTGTCCCAATGCGCGACCGACTTCCCTTGACATCGAAGGATGTCCGGCGAAGGCGGCAAGCTGGCCGTAGCTCGCCGTCTGTCCCGGTTTGACCGACAATGCCGCTCGATATACCTGTCGCTGAAAATCTGACACCGTATCCCAGGAATATGGCAGGTCGGCAAAATCCTGCATCTCTCCGGCAAGATGGCGTTGCGCGCGCGAGATAACACGAGTGACCCAAGGTGGCGGGCGCTGACTTCCGCACCGGGTCGGCGACAATGAGAAGCCAGTGATCACCTCTGTTTCCCACACAATGGCACAACGGCCGAA